>JANPEK010000175.1:0-2887 GCA_031422915.1 Phyllobacteriaceae bacterium
AACGGCAAAACCCACACCCGCGCCATCATTGCCTGCGCCCGCAAACTCATAGGCCTCCTCGACGCCATCTTCGCCCGCAAAACCCCCTGGCAAAGCACAGGGGGCATACCATGCCCTGATTGACTTCTCTCATGGTTGCTCGTCTCGGCGGCATGGTATGATCGTGCCTCTGGATGCGCATTTTATCAAGACGGGAGGACACGGCACTTGCAAACGGCTCAGACGAGCGCTAATGAGCCGAACCGTAACGCTCGTTACGGCATACCGACTTTTTGCAAGGCGCGCGCACAAATGACCATGCATGTCGAAATGGCGGACCTGACAGAACGGCAGCAAGCTGTTCTTGATGCCACTTTGGCAGCGATGGTCGAGGAGGGCGATGCACTGACAATGACGTCCGTCTCCCGCCGCGCGAGTTGCTCCAAGGAAACGCTTTACAAATGGTTTGGCGACCGCGACGGATTGTTGACGGCGACGGTTCGCTGGCAGGCATCCAAAGTTACGGTTCCAACGATTGACCGTGACAGGCTGGATGAGAACACACTCAGTGCAACGCTCGAACAGTTTGCGCGCGATTGGCTGACTGTGATTTCCAGCGACACCTCTGTCGCACTCAACCGCATGGCGGTGAGCAATGCCGGTTCAGGAAAGAGCGATCTCGGGTCGATTGTCTTGAGGAATGGCCGCAATGCGATGGCACTACGGTTGAGGCCGGTGCTGGAAGCCGCGCGCGATTCGCGGGTGCTGGTCCATTTTGATGAAGCCGACACACTTTTCGGTTCGTTTTTTGGTCTCGTCATTCGGGACATTCAAATCCGTCTTCTGCTTGGAGACGTGATCACGCTTTCGGTCAAGCAAGTTGCGGAAGACGCCGCGCGCGCGACCGGACAGTTCATGGCTCTTTACGGGGCAAAAAATCAAACCAAACGGGAAGGATGAAACCATGCGTGTTTATTATGATCGCGATGCCGATCTCAATCTGATCAAGTCGAAAAAAGTCGTCGTCGTCGGCTATGGTTCTCAAGGCCGCGCGCATGCGCTGAACCTCAAGGATTCCGGTGCAAAGGACCTGCGCGTTGCGTTGAAGCCGGGTTCGCCGACTGCTGCAAAGGTGGAAGCCGATGGTTTGCAGGTGATGTCTGTTGCGGAAGCTGCCAAGTGGGGCGACCTTTTGATGATGGCGACGCCGGATGAACTGCAGTCCGATATCTGGAAGAATGACATTGCCGCCAACATCCGTCCGGGCGCAGCGATTGCTTTTGCCCATGGCCTCAACATTCATTTCGGACTGATCGAAGCGCCGAAGACCATCGATGTCGTCATGATTGCGCCAAAGGGCCCGGGCCATACGGTGCGCGGCGAATATCAGAAGGGCGGCGGCGTGCCGTGCCTGATCGCCATCCACAATGATGCGTCGGGCAATGCGCATGACCTGGCGCTTTCCTATGCTTGCGGCGTTGGCGGAGGGCGTTCCGGCGTCATCGAAACGACGTTTCAGGAAGAGTGCGAAACCGATCTGTTCGGCGAGCAGGTGGTTCTGTGCGGCGGTTTGGTTGAGCTCATCCGCGCTGGTTTTGAAACACTGGTCGAGGGTGGTTACGCACCGGAGATGGCCTATTTCGAATGCCTGCACGAAGTGAAGCTGATCGTTGATCTGATCTATGAAGGCGGCATTGCCAACATGAATTATTCGATCTCCAACACCGCGGAATGGGGCGAATACGCCACCGGCCCGCGCATTATCACCGCCGAGACCAAAGCCGAAATGAAGCGGGTGCTGACCGACATCCAGACCGGCAAGTTCACTTCCGAGTGGATGCAGGAATGGAAGTCCGGAGCCGCAAGATTCAAGGGAATGCGGCGGATGAATGACCGCCATCAGATTGAAGAGGTTGGCGAGAAATTGCGCGGGATGATGCCTTGGATCGGCAAAAACAAGCTGGTGGATAAGGCGAGGAATTGATGGTCGTTGCGGTGTAATGAACAAAGGGGCGGCATTTGGTCCGCCACTTTTTTTAGTGGCATTGCTGGCGGCTCAATCAGATTCGTCTGTCGATTCCCCAAAGTACGCGTCGATATCCCGATGCCCCTCAAGGACATTCACGACTTCGAACACATCACCCTCATATCTGAAGAAAATTACGTAGCCCTTGAATGCGACGCTGCGCATTTCCGGCCTCAGTTCAGGCCGCGCGCGGCCCATTGTGCCGGGGAGCGATGCCAGCTTTTCGCATTTCTGTATCAGCTGGTCCGTGAAGCTTTCCGCAACTTTAGCGCTGCCACTTGCGCTTGCGGTGTATTCGGCAATGTCTGCCAAGTTGTCGAGGGCGTCGCTGGTGAAGCGTAGTTTTGCCACTATGCGCCCGAGACGACTGGTGAAATCTGGTCAAGCCGCGCCTTGACAGCGGTTCGGACGTCATCGGCGTTGTGGCTGCCGCCGCGCTCGATTGAGGTGTTGAGGGTTTCGCGCAATGCTATCAGTCTGGCCTCGCGCTCTTCGACCAGCCGCAAGCCTTCACGAACAACTTCGCTGGCCGAACCGTAGCGGCCTTGCCCGACGATATCAGCGACGAAATCTTCCCAGCGGGTTCCGATTGACACGTTCATGGGCCAACTCCTTGTTCCAACGCTATCATAGCAGATAACACAAAATGCGCAAAATGCGTTATCCGATCTGTAACTCACTGCGTCCATACCGGCGCTGTCCGCAGCTCTTGCCCGATGGCTTTCGTCCCGATCACTTCCCCCGTTCCATCACCAAAACATCCAGCTTCGACTCATACTGCGGAGCCGGAAACTCGAACACCAGTTTGTCTTTGCCACGGCGGGTCACAATCGCGACCTGATCCTCTTTCGGGTCCTCACCATATTTGCGCGCCGGGTCGTC
>JANPEK010000176.1:0-14294 GCA_031422915.1 Phyllobacteriaceae bacterium
AACGGCAAAACCCACACCCGCGCCATCATTGCCTGCGCCCGCAAACTCATAGGCCTCCTCGACGCCATCTTCGCCCGCAAAACCCCCTGGCAAAGCACAGGGGGCATACCATGCCCTGATTGACTTCTCTCATGGTTGCTCATCTGCCTGTCGGCATCTTCTCCCCGCAACTCCTGCGGGGAGAAGATGCCGACAGGCAGATGAGGGGCCGCGTCTGCGAACAACAGATTTATCGTAACTCAACGCACCGAATTCATCACGTCAATGAGCGTGCTTAAACTGCCACGTGCTAAACCCACCCCTGCAACTCGCGCCGGACCATATGCTCGATCACGGCCATGCCTTCTTCAGAATCATTCAAGCACGGAATGTGGCTGAAGTTGACGCCGCCGGCGTGGTGGAAAATTTCTCCGGCTTCTCCGGCAATTTCCTCCAGAGTTTCGAGGCAATCTGACACAAAGCCCGGATTGAACACGGCGACGGATTTGATGCCGTCCTTGGCCATCTTCTCCAACGTCTTGTCCGTGTAGGGCTGGAGCCATTCCTGCGGACCGAAGCGGGACTGGAATGTGGTGATCAGCTTTTCCTTCGGCCAGCCGAGGCGCTCGCGCAGGAGGCGAGTCGTTTTCATGCAGTGGCAGTGATAGGGGTCGCCCTTTTTGAAATAGCTGAGCGGGATGCCGTGGTAGGAGGCGACGACCACTTCCGGCTCGAAGCTCAATGTTGCCAGATGCGTCTCGATGGAACGGGCGAGCGCCTCGATATAGACCGGCTCGTCGTGATATTGCGGGACGGTACGAACGGCGGGCATGTAGCGGGTTTTCATCAGGCATTCGAACAGCTTGTCATTGACAGAGGCTGTGGTTGCTGCCGCATATTGCGGGTAGAGCGGGAAGCACAGAATGCGCTCGCAGCCCTGTTCGCGAAGGCGCGTCAGGACGCTTTCCATCGATGGATTGCCATAGCGCATCGCCCAGTCAACGATGACGTTTTGATGATCCTGCATTGCCACGGCCAGCTTCTCGCCCTGTGCGCGGGTGAAGGTGCGCAGGGGCGATTCGTTGCGCTCCTTGTCCCAGATTTGCGCATAGGCTTTGCCGGATTTCTTGGGGCGGGTGTTGAGGATGACGCCGTTGAGGATCGGCCACCACAGAATCCTCGGTGTTTCAATGACGCGGCGGTCTGACAGGAATTCCTTGAGATAACGGCGCATCGGTGCAGTTTCCGTGCCGTCCGGCGTGCCGAGGTTGACGAGCATAACGCCAACTTTGCCGATCTTGACTGCGGGATGGTCTGCGGGAAGAGGTCCGAGCGCGCGCGATTTCGTCCGGTCGAGGGGCGATGTCAGTTCCATGGAATGCCGTCCTTGCTAACAGACCAAACCTAGTGGCTTGCCGCCCATATTCAATGTGTCAAATCAGCGTGAAAAAGGCCCGACTGGCGGGCCTTGGATCATTTTTGAACGGTGTGCCCAGCGTTATGTGATGGGCTTTGGGGCCGGTGTTGGCGCGGTCAGCGCTTGTGCGCCGGGCGTTGCTGCCTTGCGGACGAGCGTGAAGGTTGCGCCTGACGAGGTGGTGCAGTTCATCTGGCTCGGCATGACGACGAGGCAGGCTGCGTTGACGGTGGTGTTGCGGATCAGTGAGGTGAACGCAAGGTCGACGTTCTGCGGATCGCGGTATGTGTAGGAACCGCGCGCGGCGACCTTGCCGGTGTCTGTGGCGATGGACGAGAATGTGCCGGCGGCAAAAGTTGCGGTGTTGATGCCGCGTGTGTCCACCCATTCGCCGTCAATGCCGACGGGCCTGGGGGTGTTGGACAAGGGTCCGTAATTGATGTCGGATGTCTGGCACGCGGCAAGCAACGCCGCAAGCGCCAGTGCTGCATAGCTGAAACGCTTGGACATGTTTCTAACTCCCACTTCCCCGCCGATGCGGGCATATTTGACCAGAATCACGCCATGCTGGCGAAAACATGGCTTCAACGGATATTTACCCATTGAAGCCTGATTTTCAATCGATCATTGCACAAGCACGTTGCGGAACTGCCAAGGGTCGGTTTCGTCGATGTTTTCCTTGAACAATCCCGGGCGGCCCTCAAGCGGGGTCCAGTCGGTGTAGAAGCCTTTCAGCTTGCCCAGATACGGCTTCTGGATTTCCAGACAGCGGCGGAAATCCATTTCGTCGGATTCGACAATGCCGGATTTCGGATTTTCCAGTGCCCATACCATGCCTGCAAGAACTGCTGATGTTACCTGCAGGCCGGTGGCGTTTTGCAGCGGAGCCAGTTTGGTGGCTTCCTTGACCTTCAGCTTCGAGCCGAACCAATAGGCGTTGTTCTTGTGGCCATAAAGCAAAACACCAAGCTCGTCGGCACCGTCGAGAATTTCCTCGGGGTGCAGAACGTGGGTTTTGGGCTGTTTTTTGCCGGCGTTGCCGAACATTTCGTCGAGCGAGACGACGGCGGAGTTGCAGGGGTGATAGGCGTAATGGGCGGTCGGGCGGAACTCGGCTTTGCCGTTTTCGCCCTTGACCGTGTAGTAATCGGCAATCGAAATCGCCTCATTGTGGGTGACCAAGAGGCCGAACTGGGCACCGAGCGTCGGACACCAGGTGCGCACTTGCGTGGAGGCGCCGGGCTGTTCGAGGTAGATGCCGCACTTGGAGCCCTTTTTGTGGCCCTTGGCGTTTTTCGGCTTCCATTTTTCGTGCGTGCCCCAGCCAAGCTCTGCGGGCTGGAGGCCTTCCGAGATAAAGCCTTCCACAGACCATGTGTTGTGGAACTCGCCGAACGGTTTGGGATTGATGGTGCGCTGGGTGTCGCGCTCGGCAATGTGCACGCCTTTGACGCCGAGCTTTTGCATCAGCTTGGCCCATGCCTTGCGGTCGTTGTATTTCGGTTCCTTGAGCCTTGGATCAAGATCGGCGGCCAGATCAACCAGCGCTTTCTTGACGAACCAGGAGACCATGCCGGGGTTTGCGCCGCAGCAGGACACGGCCGTGGTGCCGCCGGGATTGGCCTTGCGTTCTTTCTTGACGGTTTCGCGCAGCGCATAGTTGGTGCGCGAGCCGTTGTCGGTGTTCTTGTTGTAGTAAAAACCGACCCATGGCTCGATGACCGTATCGACATAAAGCACGCCAAGTTCGCGGCAGAGCTTCATGATGTCGAGGGAGCCGGTGTCGACCGAAAGGTTGATGCAGAAGCCTTGGCCGGGACCGTTGGTCAACAACGGGGTCAGGACATCGCGGTAGTTTTCGCGTGTGATGGCAGTTTGTTCGAAAGCGATCCCGCGCTTGTCCAGGAGATGCTTGTCTTCGCCAAGCGGGTCAATGACAACCATGCGGGTTTTGTCGAATTTGAAATGGCGTTCAATCAGCGGGACAGTTCCGTGACCTATTGAGCCGAAACCGATCATGACAATTGGACCGGTTATTTCGCCGTGGACCGGCCATTTCGATGCTTTCAATTACACTTCTCCAGAACGCGAACGCGCGAAAACGACGGCAAAAGTTGAGTATTGCCACCGTCCCTTAAACCACACTCAGGCCTCTGGGGGCAACCCCGCGATCAGATTGAGGCGTTTTGCGAGGCGTTCGCGCTCATCTGCAAGGCCTTTGTAGGCGGTTTCCTGCGTTGAAAGCGCCAAAACCTGCTCGGCGATGGATGCGGCGAGGGCCGGGCCCTCGGCGTGGGTTTCGAGTGCTTCGAGCGGGTCGATATGGATGCGGATGGTGAACACCATGGCGCCGGTTGACGACAGTTTGCGCAAGGTTTGGCGCTCCAGCCGCAGCTTGATGTTGCGCGGTTCAACGGCGTCGCCGAAGCGCCGCTCCAAGCCATTGTCGGACGCCGGGTGGTGCAGCCGGTCATCGCCATAGAGCGCCCAGTTCCAGCGGATGACAGGTTGGGCGGGGCTGAGCCTGTCGAACATCCGCGCGATCAGGTCGGCATTGCGCGTGCCTTCGCCGAAGCCCGGGACCGGCTTGTGGATTTCGTGCATTGGCTTGCCGAATTTCTCTTGCAGCATCCATGCGGACGGGAAGCAGACGGATGCTGCGGCCAATTGCCAGCCGTCTTGCTCCTTGGTCATCAGGACGAGGTCTTCCTGTACAAGCGTTGCGGCGATGTGGATTGGCGGGAAGTCTGTGGCGTTGAGATCAACCTTGCGGCTGGCAGAGTTGATTGTGATGGTGGAGCCGTTGCGGGTGTAAACCTCGGGAAAAAGGCCGACGACATGATCCGCCAGCATGTCGCGGAGTTCGATCTGGGCATCGATTGAGGTTTCCTGCGCGACGATCACCTTGTCCGGAACGGTTGAGGCAAGCTGCTCCTTTTCGTCAAGATAGGCTGGCAGATGGCGGTCAACCTCGATCCAATCGCGGACGTCGAGGGGCTTCAGCCCGATGGTGAATAGCTTGGAGCTGCCGTCATAGGGCGTGTGGATGATTGCATTGGTCATCATGCGTTCTCAACGAGTTTTGCCGGGATCAGGCCGCGAAGCGAATTTCCGACGAACAGGTCGTGGCCGGCGAGATCGGCGCGTGTCAAATCGCCTTCTTTTGCCAATCCAGTGTCCAGCAACTCCTGCCGCAACACTCCTCGCAACAGGCCGTGCGAAAGGCGTGGAGTGATGAGCGTTCCAGCTTTTCGCACGAACAGGCTGGTGATTGTTCCTTCGCAGAGGAAACCGTTTTCGTTTTCCATCAGCACTTCTTCGATTTGATCCACCGGAAACTCTGCGCGTGCCCTGTCATAGATATCGCGGTGCGAGGTTTTGTGAGGCAACAGCGAGTCCGCGCTGTCGAGCCTCGTCTCGGCAATTGCCACATTCCAGACCGTGCCTTGTTGCATTTGCGTGAAATCGTGTTTCGTGCAGGTTAGCGTGTCCTGCTGATCGAGAAAAAGGCGCACGCGCAGGGGCATATCTGATTTGACTTCGCCAAGCATCCGGGCAGCATCGGTCCGGTCGAATGCGCGCTGAAAATGCCGGGCTGAGTCTGCCATCCTGTCGAGATGGCGCTTGGCAAGAACACAGCCAATGGCGGGCTCGTAGCGCAATGTTTCGATCAGGCCGAAGGTGTGATCATCCCGGCGGCGAACCGTGCTTTCAACAGGCATTCGTCATATTCCTCGTCTGCGTTGCTGTCGAAAATGACGCCGCTGCCGACATTGAACACGGCCTTGCCATCCTGCTCCAGCACCACTGTGCGGATCGCGACGTTGAAGCTCATCCGCCCGTCCGGCGCGATCCAGCCGATGGAGCCGCAATAGACGTTGCGCGGCCCGCCTTCAAGATCAGCCAGTATTTCCATGGCGCGGATTTTCGGCGCGCCGGTGATCGAGCCGCACGGGAAAAGCGCGGCCACGATGTCGCGCAGTGTCAGGCCCGGCAACAGCTTTGCCCTGATCCTTGAGATCATCTGGTGCAGGGACGGGTAGGTTTCGACGGTGAACAGCTCCGGCACATGCAGCGAGCCGACTGTGGTTATGCGCGAAATGTCATTGCGCAACAGGTCGACGATCATGCGGTTTTCGGCCTGATTTTTGGCGTCGCCCTTGAGGCCCTTGCGCAGCGCCTCGTCTTCTTCCGGCGTTTTGCCGCGCCGGGCTGTGCCCTTCATCGGCCGCGTTTCGATCCAGCCGTCGGCATCGACCTCGAAGAAGAGTTCCGGTGAGCGGGACAACACCAAGGGGCCGCCCAGATTGACCACGGCGCCGTGGCGCACCGGCTGGCGTTCGGTCAGCGTATGAAACATCGCCAGCGGATCGCCGGACCAGTTAGCGTTCACAGGAAATGTCAGGTTGGCCTGATAGCAGTCGCCCATCGCGATGTGATGGCGCAGTTTTGCGAAGCGTTCCGTGTACTGGCGCCGCGACCATGACGGGATCGCCGCGCCAAGCGGTGCGGGCGGCGGCGGGGCCATTCTTTGGCGTGGACGGAACGATGAAATATCGGCCTCGTCAAACACGCCCATCAGCATCAGCGGGACTTTGCGGCCATGAGGCAACAGGGGTTTCAGCTTGTCTTCAAGCAGATAGCCGGCTTCGTAGGACAGATATCCGGCAAGCCACTTGCCGTCACGCCGGGCTTTTTCGGCGGCTTTCAGCGCGGATTCGAGCTCATGTTCATTGTCGGCGCTAAGAATTTCGCGTGGCTTGGCGAACATCCGGCGCACGCCGATGATATCGTCCTGCAAAAGGACGAATGGCGGCAACTCTTGATGCGGCAGTTGCGTCATGGGCGCTTGGGTACCGGTCATACTCACTGGACAGGATTATCCGACTGGCGGCTTCACGCATATCCGGCTTGCGACATGGAATTTTCGCGCTCACTCCATTGCGGCAAGTTCATCGATGAGACCCTCGATCACTGACAGACCCTTGCCCCAGAAGCCGGGATCGGTGGCATCGAGGCCGAACGGCGCGAGCAACTCCGAATGATGCTTGGTGCCACCGGCGCGCAGCATGTCGAAATATTTCTCCTGAAAGCCTGACGCGGCATTCTGGTAGACGCCGTAAAGCGAGTTCACCAGACAGTCGCCGAACGCGTAGGCGTAGACGTAGAATGGCGAATGGATGAAGTGCGGGATGTAAGCCCAGAAGGTCTCGTAACCGGGGCCGAAATTCACGGCCGGGCCAAGGCTTTCCTTCTGGATGTCGAGCCACAGAGCGCCGATCTGGTCAGCTGTCAGCTCGCCATTGCGCCGCTCGGTGTGGACCTTGCGCTCGAACTGGTAAAAGGCGATCTGGCGCACGACCGTGTTGATCATGTCCTCGACTTTTTGCGCCAGCATCGCCTTGCGTTCGCCGATATCGGTGGTGCGCTCCAGCAGCGAGCGGAACGTCAGCATTTCGCCGAAAACCGATGCGGTTTCTGCCAGTGTCAGCGGGGTTGCACTCATCAGCGGCCCGCGCGGGCCAGCCAAAACCTGATGCACGCCATGGCCGAGTTCATGCGCCAGCGTCATCACGTCGCGCGGTTTGCCCTGATAGTTGATCAGCACATACGGGTGCGACGACGGCACGGTCGGATGGGCGAAGGCGCCGGGGGATTTGCCGGGGCGAAGGCTGGCGTCGATCCAGCGCTTGTCGAAGAATTGCTTGGCAATGTCTGCCATATCGGGCGAAAATGAGCCGTATGCGTCGAGCACCGTGTCGCGCGCGGCTTGCCAGCTGATCTTGGCTTTTGGTGCAGTCGGCAGCGGCGCGTTGCGGTCGTAATGCTGCAACTGGTCAAGACCCAGCCACTTGGCCTTCATCGCATAATAGCGGTGCGACAGGCGCGGGTAAGCTAGCCGCACAGCCTCCGCGAGAGCGTCAACCACCTCGCGTTCGACGCGGTTGGCGAGATGCCGGGAGTCTGCAATGTCGGTGAAGCCGCGCCAGCGGTCGGAGATTTCCTTGTCCTTGGCCAGCGTGTTGGTGATCAGCGTAAAGGTTCGGATGTTGTCCGAGAAGGTCTTGGCAAGCGCCTCGGAACCTCTCTTGCGCTTTTCGCGATCTGCATCCTGCATCAGGTTCAACGTCTGCTCGATCGGCAGGGATTGCCCGTCCACATCAAAGCGTAGGCCGGTCATTGTTTCATCAAAAAGCCGGTTCCAAGCCGAGCGACCGGTTACGGATTTTTCCAGAAACAGCTGTTCGGTCTTTTCGTCCAGCTGATAGGGCTTGTCCTTGCGCAGATCGTCGATCCACGGGCGATAATGGGCCAGCGCCGGATTTTCGGCCATGGCCTTTTGCAGCTCGGGATCGCCGATCTGGTTGAATTCGAGCGCGTAAAACAACAGGTGCGAGGAGGATTCGGTGAGCTGCTCCTGAATGTCACCGTAGAGCTTGGCATTCTCCGGATTGGCGCTGTCTTCGGCGTAGAGGAGACCCGCATAGGACATGATCCGCCCCATCAAGTCTTCCAATTCCTCATACTCAATGATCGACTTGGCGAGGTTTCCGCCGCCGGGCTGTTGTGATTCGGTGGTCAGCTTGCCCTTCCACTGCGCCTCAAACGCCAGTGACTTGGCTTTTGCCGTGGCAATATCGGCGCTGAGTTCACTGCTGTTACGGTCGGCATAAAGGTCGGAAAGGTCCCAAACAGGCAGATTCTCGCTGGATTCCGGCATGACAGCGGGTGCGGACGTCGCAATTGACGTTGCGTGATTAAGTTTCTGCTTATATAAGCGATCCAGCATTACACCCTTCTCCTGCCCATCCGGGCATCGTTCATGACCACCATAGCAATATATGTGCGCATTTTGATAACAGACAATTCACCGGTTTTCTTGAGGGCATTTTCAGGCATTTCTGTCAGAATCCTGTCATTCCTTGTCAAAGGATATGGGACCAGATGACGGCAAGAATATTGATTGTTGACGATGAACCCGTGCAACGCCGCCTTTTGGAGGCGGCTGTGACACGTATGGGTTTTGCCTGTCAAACAGCTGAAAACGGCATTCAAGCGCTCGCCGCGTTTGATGGTTCGGCGGGCGGCAGCATTGCTGTTGTCATTCTGGATTTGATGATGCCCGAGATGGACGGCATGTCGGTTTTGTCGCGCATGCGCGAGCGTGAAATCAATGTGCCGGTGATCGTGCAGACAGGGCAAGGTGGTCTCGACACCGTCATTTCCGCGATGCGGGCGGGGGCGTTTGACTTTGTGGTCAAGCCGGTGTCGCCGGAGCGGCTGCAGGTTTCAATTTCCAATGCGCTGAAGGTTGAGGCGCTGGAAGGCGCTTTCAAGCAAATCAAGCGCTCGGCTGCCGGTACACTGACATTCAAGGATATCATCACCCACAGCGCCGCGATGGAGCGGGTCATCCGCTTGGGCGAGAAGGCCGCGCAATCAAACATCCCGATTATCATTGAAGGTGAATCCGGGGTCGGCAAGGAAGTGATCGCGCGCGCCATTCAAGGGTCCGGAAAGCGGCGCGGGAAGCCGTTTGTCACGGTCAATTGCGGGGCAATTCCTGAAAATTTGGTCGAGAGCATTCTGTTTGGCCATGAAAAGGGGTCGTTCACCGGCGCGCAGGACAAGCATGCCGGCAAATTTGTCGAGGCGGATGGCGGCACGCTGTTTCTGGACGAGATCGGCGACTTGCCGTTGTCGGCGCAGGTCAAGCTGCTGCGTGCGGTTCAAGAGGGCGAGGTTGATCCTGTCGGTGGTCGCAAGACGGTCAAGGTGGATATCCGGCTGATTTCGGCGACGCATCGCAATCTGGTTGACCAGGTGCGTGGCGGACATTTCCGCGAGGACTTGTACTACCGGCTGAACGTGTTTCCCATTCATGTTCCAGCGCTCAGGGAGCGGCCGGAAGACATTCCGCTGCTTGTGCGGCATTTTGTGGCGCGGTTTGCCGCCGAGGAAGGCCGCAAGAATTTGAAGGGCGTTTCGCCTGCCGCGCTTGCCATGCTGAAGTCGTTTCAATGGCCCGGCAACGTGCGCCAGCTGGAAAATGCGGTATTCCGCTCGGTTGTAATGTGTGACGGTGCTGAATTGCAGCCCGAGGATTTCCCGCAAATCCATTCACAGACATCGCGCATTGAATCCGCCCTGTCGCTTCCGGAGGCTGATCGCGAGGAAATGCTGGATGCGGCTGTTGTTGCAAACCCGGACATCGAGTTTGGCGCGGCGCTGCCGATCCTGACCAGTGACGGCGACATGCGCTTGATGGTGGAGATCGAAGAGGACGTCATCCGCCGGGCTATTGCGCACTACAATGGCCAGATGAGTGAAGTTGCCCGGCGTCTCGGCATTGGCCGCTCGACGCTTTACCGCAAGCTGAAAGAGTTCGGAATAGATCCGGAAGGTGAGGACGAAGAGGCCGTCCACGCCGCTTAAGCGTCTGTCCGAAAACTCACTGCAACGGCCAACTGATGCGGCTTTCTGCGCTTCCGGTGCTCACGTACCCAAACGAACGCTCCGCTCCGGTTCTCGAAATCCACGCCATTTGACTCGCTGCAGCGAGTTTTGGGCCAGACGCCAACTGTGCATCCTGTTGAAAAAGCAGATTAACTGCGATTTGGTTTTGCCAATTTACGTTCTCTTCACCATGTTATAAACAGCGGTTTAGTCAAGATTGCGTTGCCACCCTGTTGACGCAATTTCGGGCTTACTAATCGGCTGTTAACCAAAACCGCCGACACTTGTCATGAGTAACGAAATCCGAGGGGCAGATAGTGGTCCCGTTGAGTAGCGTGAGTGACTGGTGGATGCGGGACATGAGGGGCGGTTTGACGGGAACCAGGTTGATAAGCGCTTTGACGGCGAAAATGGCACGTATGACGGCTGCGGCACTGGCAGTCGGCTTTGCTGTGTTTGCATCACCGCAGGCGCTGGCCGAAACCCGGACCCTCAAGATTTATCATGTTCATCTCAATGAACGCAGCGAGATCACCTACAAGCGTGACGGCAAATATCTCAAAGACGGGCTCAACAAGCTGAACCGCGCCGTGCGCGACTGGCGGCGCAATGAGCCGACCAAGATGGACCCGGCGCTTTTTGATGTGATCTGGGAAGTTTACCGCAAATCAGGCGGACGTGGTTACATCAATGTCATCGGTGGCTACAGGTCGCCCGCAACCAACTCGATGTTGCGCAAGCGCTCGAATGGTGTTGCCGAAAAAAGCCAGCATATCCGTGGCAAGGCGATGGATTTTTATATCCCCGGCGTGTCACTGAAGACACTTCGCAATGCCGGGCTGAAGGTTCAGGCCGGCGGCGTTGGGTATTACCCGTCATCCGGCTCGCCTTTTGTGCACATGGATGTCGGCAATGTGCGGCACTGGCCGCGCATGAACCGCCGCGAGCTGATGGCGGTGTTTCCTGACGGGAAAACCATTCATGTGCCAACCGATGGCAAGCCGCTGGCGGGCTATGATGTGGCAATGTCGTCATACAAGTCGCGCAAGTCTCGCGGCGGCGGTCCGGTGATTGCCGACGGTGGTGACACTGTGAAGCGCAAGTCGTTGCTTGCCGCATTGTTTGGCGGCGGTGCGGACGAAGAAGAGGATTTGGGCGCCAGCGAGGAAGTGGTCGTTGCCGCGGCCAAGCCGAAGCCGGTGAAGAAACAGGCTGCGCCGGTTGAACCGGACCCGCTGCCGCAGGCACCAGTGCAAGCCGCGATCGTTGCGACATTGCCGCGCCGCGAGCAGGCTGATGCGCTTGATGCGCCGCGCCCGGATGCTGATGTGGACAAGCAGGAAGCGCTGGCGTTTGCTGTTCCCGTGCCGAGCAAGAAGCCGCGTTTTGCCGCAGTGCAGAAAGCCGTTGTGGAGCCTGACCAAGCCGTGATCGCTGCGGCGATTGCGAATGGCAATGGTGAAGTGGTTGCCGCAGCTGTTGATCCGGTCGCTGAGGCGGCGGCAATCCGTGCTGCTTTGGGCCAGGATGCACCGCAAGCTGACGAGCCGTTCATCGCCGGTTTCGTTCCTGTTCCGGGCAAGAAGCCGAAGATGCCTGAGACCATGCTGGCCTCCGTGGCTGTGCCTGAACCGCGTCCGGTTTTTGAAGCTTTTACCACTGAGGTCGCCCTTGCTGTGCCGGCTGCTGATGAAATCGTCGCGCTTGCTGCTGTGGATGCCCAAGACGATTTGGCTGCCGCTGAGGAAGATGGCGGCGAAGTGATTGTCGCTTCGGTGCCTGCGCCGATGGCAAGACCGGTTGTCACTGCCGCGTCGATGCGTGCGGCGATGATCGAAGATGGTGCGGCCGAGATTGACCCCGCAGTGAAGACCACATCCAAGGGTGCCAAGCCGAAGTCGAAGGATGTCAAGCCGGGCCTGAAGGCAAAGGCGACTGCGCCGACGCCCAAGGTTGGCAAGTTTGCCTTGAACACCGCGCCAGTCGCCATCGAGAACCAGCCGATTGCGCCTGAATATGCGCAAGCACTGGTGCGGGCCGCGCCGACTGAAGTCTACGTGGCGGGCTTCTCCAAGGCTGGCCCGCTTGAGGCTGGCAAGTTCACCGGCAAGGCTGTGAACTTCCTTCGCATTGCAAAGTTTGAGACGCAATAAATCAAGCCACACGCGGGCCACGATGGCCCGCAGCCTTTCTCAAATCCTTATCCGCGAATCTTCGCCGCCGCCGCCGCGAGTATTTCAATTGCCGCCCAATCTCCTGCGTCCACGGCTGCCTTTGGCGCGACCCATGAGCCGCCGACGCAGACGACATTCGGCAGCGACAGGTAGTCCATGGCGTTTTTCTCCGTGATGCCGCCGGTCGGACAGAAGACTGCGCCTGCAAGCGGCGATGAGAACGCCTTGAGCATCGACACGCCGCCCGCCTGTTCAGCCGGGAAAAACTTCAGCACTGAATAGCCGTGGGCAAACATTTCCATCACTTCGCTTGGCGTGATTGCGCCCGGCAGCAGTGGGATATCCGAGTCTTCAGCCGCCCGGCGCAAATCCTTGGTGCAGCCCGGCGAAACGATGAATTTTGATCCGGCTTTCACGGCTTTCTCGTATTGCTTGGTATCCAGAATGGTGCCCGCACCAACGATGCAATTCTCGACTTCGCCGGCCACCCGCTTTATCGCGTCCAGCGCGTCTTTGGTGCGCAAGGTGATCTCAATGGCCGGAAGCCCGCCAGCAGCAAGCGCTCTGGCCAATGGCACAGCGTCTTTGGCGTTTTCGATCAACAGGACCGGAATGACGGGTTGGCCTTTGAGAACCTTGAGGAGGTATTCGGTCTTTTGCATCGCGGGCTCCAGATGACGCTGGGGGAGGGGAGATTTTCAAGAGCTATCTACCGCCAGCGGGGACATGAGTCCATGCGGGTTAAATCGATTTAGATAGTGTGCGAAATTTCGTCATCACTTCACGTTCAATGCCGCTGGTCAAGCTTGACTTTAACGTTTTTGTTCCACAAAATGAAGTTCAGAAACAGAAATGTCGTAGGATGATCGCGGTGCACGACGAAACTGGTTTCGGCAACGCGGCAAGGAAGAGCATTCACATGAATTTGGCACTTCGGGCTGTTCCGCGCTTTCTTGACGAGATCAGCGAAATCGGTGGTCTCAAGTTTACGGACATTGCCAACATCACGGAAGTTTCAAAGGCAACCGTTTCGCGCTGGAAGTCTGGCGACATCAAGCCTCAGCCGCGCAGTGAGATCATTTTGTCTGACTTGCACTATGTCGTCGGGCGGCTGCAGGAATTCTACGCCACGGACGAAATCCGCACATGGCTTTACGCGCGCCATCCGCAGCTTGGCGGCGAAAGGGCAATCGACTTCATCCACGACAACAAGACGATTGAGGTTCTAAAGGTGATCGATCGGCTCGAAAACGAAGTTTATCTGTAGTTCATGGCGACTTCCCGGCAACGGCGAGACAACCGGCTGCTTGACTCCATTGAGGCTGTCCGGCCGGTCGTCTTTACCGGAGTCGTCTGGCGCGTGGTGCGTGAGGGCCGTGACCCGTTGCGGTGCGCACGTTCGGGTGGCCGTTGGGATGACGGCACTTTTGATGTCTTGTACACGTCGCTAGAACGCGAAGGCGCGTTGAGTGAGATGCGGTTTCACTTGTCGCGCGGACAGCCTGTCATGCCGTCGCAGATACGGTTCAAGCTTTTTGAACTTCAGATCACGATGAACCGTGCTTTGAGGCTGGTGGATTTGGCCGCCTTGCAAGCGCTCGGATTGGATATTGCGCGCTACGGCCAGCTGTCATGGCAGGAAAAGGATGCAGAGTATCCACGGTCGCAAGACATTGCCGAAGCTGCCCGTTTTCTCGACTACGACGGATTGCTGGTGCCCAGTGCGCGGTGGAATTGTCAGAACGCCATCATCTTCTGCGACCGTGTTTTGCAGGGCGCTGTTTCCGTCGGGGTCGATCATGGGTTCGTGGATTGGACGTAGCCACGTTCCTGCTGTCGGCCGTGCTTAGGAGAAAAATTCAACCACATTTCATTTGCTTGCAAACATCGTAATTGGCTAAACGGACTGCCATGAATAATCCCTCCACAAACCTTCCGGTATCGGTTGCCGCGCTTTACCGCTTTGCGCGGTTTGCGCACTATTCCGACCATCGGCAGCCGTTGCTGGATTTGACAGGGAGCCTTGGCATCAAGGGCACGCTGCTGCTGGCGTCTGAAGGCATCAACGGCACAGTCGCCGGGCCGCCGGAGGCGATCGCCGCGCTGATCGCGCATCTGGAAGCCATCCCTGACATCGCCGGGATGGAGATCAAATACAGCCACGCGGCGGCCATGCCGTTTCTGCGGATGAAGGTGCGGCTGAAGAAAGAGATTGTGACCATGGGTGTGCCGGGCATCGACCCGTTGTTGAGCGTCGGCACCTATGT
>JANPEK010000177.1:0-13419 GCA_031422915.1 Phyllobacteriaceae bacterium
CGACGGCCTCACGGGCATGCAGAACCGGCGCTACTTTGACGATGCGCTGAAGGAATATCTCGAGGAATTCCGCCGCATCAACAAGCCGATCGGCCTGATGGTGCTTGATCTTGACCATTTCAAACTGGTCAACGACACGCATGGCCATGATGTCGGCGACCAGGTTCTGCGCGAAGTCGCGGCGTGTCTGAAGAATTTCACCCGATACCACGACATTGCCGCGCGTCTCGGAGGCGAAGAATTTGCGGTTGTTGCGCCGAACATGGATGTCGAATCGCTGATGAAATTTGCCGAGCGTATCCGCAAGGCGGTTGCTGATCTGGTGATCACCTCAGGCAATGTGCGCCTCAAGGTCACAACATCGGTTGGTCTTGCCGTCTGGGATCACAGCGAAGACGCTGATGCCTTTTACCGGCGCGCGGACCGGCTGCTGTATCAAGCCAAGCGGCAGGGGCGAAACCGGGTTTGTGCTGCTTGAGTTAAAGCCCTTGAGGATAGACGGCTGTTGGTGCTTCTGGCGCTCGCCGTTCACGCGCATTACACCCAACCTGACGTCCCTTCTTCATCTTTACAGCAGTTATCTCCGACCAATCGCTTGTGTTCGGCGATTCAAGCGGAGCTTGAAGAAACTCCGATTTCCTGCTCACCGATACTTTTCGACAATCCCCCTCAACCGTACCCGCGCCTTCAGCTTCGCCGCCATCAAATACATGCCGCCGATCTTGCGGTGCAGGAACAGCGTTTGCGCGGGCGGTACGTGGGTAAGGTCCCGGTCGCTGCCGATGGCAAGGCCCATATCGCGCAGGCGTTCTAGAAGGTCCGAACTGCCGAAGTCGAAAGGTAACTCCTGCCGCAGTGGTGCCATAGCGGCGTTGAACATCTGAAGGATCAGACGCTGGTGGCGGGCAGCGACCTTGGCGTCGAAGTAGCCGATTGTCTGCATCGCGGTGCGGGTCAACTCTGCATCCCGGTCGAGCACCGCGTTCAAAAGTGTGCGGAAGTTCTTGGCGAGCGTTGGAGCAATGGCGCGTGTGGCCCCAAAATCCAACAGAACGATCCTGCCGCTGTCAGGCTGCCAACGATAATTGGCGAGGTTCGGGTCTGTCTGCATGATGCCGAATTCGAACAACTCACGCAGAGTCAATTCGATCAGGTCTGACGCCACCAGGTCGCGCGTCTTCTGGTCCGCTCGCGCCAGAGCCTCAAGCGGCACACTTTCGATGTAAGTCATCGACAAAATCTCGCTGGTGCTGAAGTCACCATTCAGCTCTGGCAGTACGAAAGTGCCCGATGTTTCGAGCAGTGTGCGAAATTGCGCCAGATGGCGCGCTTCGCTGAGATAATCCGCTTCTTCGCGAAGTTGGTTTTTGGCCTCTGCTATCAACGGCGCGATATCCATGCCGCGCGGCAACAGCCCGGGCAGGCGCATCAGCGCTGCGACATTGTCTACATCGCTGTCGATGCTTGCCCGCACGCCAGGATATTGAACTTTGACAGCCAGCTGCTGGCCGTCGGGCAGGGTGGCACGATGCACTTGTCCTATTGATGCGGCAGCAAACGGACGCATGTCAAACCGGACGAAGCGCGTCTGCCAACCTGTGCCCCATTGCGCATCCAGAACCCGCTGCAACTGAGACACGGGCATCGGTTTGGCATTTTCACGCAGCTGGCTCAGCACCGATGTGAACTCGGCTGGCAAGATGGCCCCCGCGTCCATTGACAGCATCTGTCCAAGTTTCATCGCCGCGCCGCGCATGTGCGACAAACGTTGTGTGAAACGCAAAGCGTTGGCGGGTGTCAGAAGAAGGCCCGGGAGGTCGGGTCGCTTGCCTTCGGCAATCTGCTGCAATCCGTCCACTGCCATGCGACCGGCAATACCAGCAGCCATGCCGCCAAGATTGAACAGCCGCGACAAGCGTCCGGATGGCACGGGCGCATCCCGGTCATAAGGATTTCTTGATGACACGCGGCCACTTCTCTGCTGCTAAACACCATCATGAACATTGGGCGTAACGCGCGATCGTCAAGCGCCTGGTGTTCAGGTGTGCTGCCGTAGCAGGTGAGCCGCAAACGCTGCCGCTACCTATTCCCGAACGTCGGTGTCGCCTTGAAGCTTGCGTCCGTGTCGCGTCTTCCCAGCCGGACATCTTCGCCCGGGGTCCAGATTGGCGGCTGGTCGGTGAGGCGGCGGGTAGGTGCTTCTGCGGTGTTGCCGGCCTGCTGGCTGAAGCGCGACGGGGCTTGCGGCGCAGGGGTCTCCGTGGCTAGCGCGAAGCCGGTTTCCTCATCTTTGTCCTGTTCCTTGGTGAGGCGCAGGCGGTTGATGACGGTTTCGAGCGAGATCGCCGTTCCGCCGTTGGCGAGCTTGGCTTGATTGGCGTAAATGTGGCTGCCAGGCAGTTTGGATTGCGGCACGGATTCAAACATCATGCGCATCGGCGTCGCCAGCGCTTCACCAAAGGCGATGGCTTCGCGGTTGGCGATGGAGGAGAGGAACGAGATCGTGCTCTTGGCCGCGCCGGAGACGGCTTGGCGGATGATGTCCTTGTCGCGCTCGTTGCCTAGGCGCATGGCGAAAATCGTGTTGCACTGGGACAGGATGGTCGAGTCCAATTCGCCCGGACGCTGGGTGATCACGCCGAGGAACACGCCATATTTGCGGCCTTCCTTGGCGATGCGGGCGATGGCTTGGCGGGTCGGCACGAAGCCTGAGGATGCGTCGGCGGGGATGTAGCGATGCGCTTCTTCGCAGACGACGAGCGTCTGGATCGTGCCTTCCGACCACAGCGCCAGATCAAAGGCGAGGCGGCACAGGATCGAGGCTACGGAGTTGACCACTTCTGACGGGATGCCCGACAGCTGGAAGGCGCAGATCGGTTTGCCGTTTTGCGGGATGCGGAAAATGTGGCGGATGATCGGGTCGATGTTGTCCTCGACCGTCTTGGCACCGAACATGAATTTGAAGCGCGGGTCATTGACGACCGAGTCGATGCGGTTTTTCAGTGCACGCAGATAGGGCCGCTCGGCCTTGCCATCCAGAAGGCCGATGCGCTCCTCGATAAGATTCAGGAGTTCGACGATGCGGTAGGGCACGGGCGTGTCGGCGGTGAAGGTGGTGAATTCCTTGTCGCGGCGAAGACCGCCGGCCTGCGCGCCGGAGCCCTTCTTGAAGCGCTGCTTGGCCAGCGGAATGAGATCGCGCAGCGCGTCGAGCTCCTCAGGGATCGCCGGGCGGCCGCGGAAGATGACCTCCTGGAATTCGTCGAGACGGAACATCCAGAATGGCAGTTCGAGCGTCTCCGCCTCGACGGTGATGGCGTGGTCGGGGAAGGCGGAGGAGAATTCATTGTGCGGATCAAGAATGAGCACGCGGATGTCCGGCCGGGTTTCGACAATCTTGCGCAAAAGAAGCGTAACGGCGGTCGATTTACCCACACCGGTGGTGCCGACGACGGCGAAATGGCGCGACAGGAGCTTGTCGATGTCGATCAGCGCCGGGATGGACATGTCCTGTGCCAGCGTGCCGATGCTGACAGTTTTCTGGCCGGAGGCGGCGTAAACGGCAGCCAAGTCGGCGTGGCGGATGCGGTGGGCGATGGCCCCCATGTGCGGATAGGATTTGATGCCGCCGGAGAAATAGGGTGCGGAGTCCGGCTTGTCCTGGCGGATTTCGCCGGTCAGTTCGATCAGGATGTGGACGACATGGTCAAGGTTCGGATCCCAGTTCGGGTCTTCGGCCTTGATTTCGTAAATCAGCCCGACAATGCGGTTGTCGCCGACGCGGATGGAAATAAGCTGGCCGACGGCCCAGTAATCGTCAGACGCACCTGAGGATTTGCCGGAGACGGCGGAGATGATCGCGCGGTTGCCGTCGCACTCGATGACATAGCCTTCCGAGCGGTTGCGCTTGAAGCCGCCAACCGTGGTGGTGCCCGCGTCCGTCGCTGGCGCTTGCCCAACATTCAGGCGCTGCGCGCTTGCATCAAGTGTGTCATTGTCATGCGCCATGAACTGTTCCCCAGTCTTCCCACCGGCACACTTTGCCACAGGATGCTTAAGGGCTGGTTCGGCGGGATGGTGAAGGATTGGTTAGCGGCGCGTTTGTGCAGTGCAGCAATCATTCCTTGTTTTCGTGCGACGGAGGCCTACATCTGACATCGGGAGGGTTAGGAGAATTTGGCCGATGCATACCGCACTCCAACCCAACGCTGCATTCAAACCGCCGCATGGCGTTACTCTGCGCATCCTCGGCGCGGCGGATATCCCGCTTTTTACCAGGCATTTGACCGGGCTTGACGCCAAGGGCCAGCATGACCGTTTCAATGGCAGCATTGGCGTGGACGGTATCGCAGGCTACGCGCGGCGATGCATTCAACCCGGCGTGCTGGTGATTGCCGCAGAGACAGGTGGCCACGTCATCGGCGTTGCCGAGTTGCACCCTTCGGACGCCGAAGTTGCCGAAGCGGCTTTCAGCGTTTCAGACCACTGGCGCGGGCGCGGCGTCGGGGCGGCGTTGTTTGCGCTGATTCTTGAGGCTGCATGGTCACGCGGCTTGGCGTCGCTCGATGTCAGCACCCACGCCGACAATGACGCGATGAAACGCCTGGCGCGCAAGTTCGGTGCTGTGATGACGTTCGGTCATGGCGAGAGCACAGGGCGGATTGATCTGACGGCGTTGGATTTTGTCGCTGGCGACAAGGTTGCCTGAGCGCCGGACCTAATCCGGCATCCTGATCTGCAATTTCACATCCGTCGGCCTCGCCTCCACTGCGCGGTCGAAGGCCTTGATTGAATCCGCGAAGTCAAACGTGTGCGAAATCAGCGGTTTGAGATCGACCTTGCCTGATGCAAACAGCGCGATGGCGCGATCATACTGGTGGGCGTAGCGGAAGACTGTTTCTATGCGCAGTTCTTTGGTCATGGCGGCGGAGACGTCGAAACCGACCGGATTTAGCGGGAGCCCGACCGCAACAATCGTGCCACCGGGGCGGGGCAGGGCCATCAGCGTTTCCCATGCACGCATTGAGCCGGAGCATTCGAACACCACATCCGCGCCCCATCCATCGGTGAGCCTTGATACCTCTTCGATCAGGTTGTTCTCGCGGATGTTGACCGGGATGACGCCCTGATACCGGGCGGCGATGTCCAGCTTTGGCTGGGCGAGATCGGCGACGATGACGCGTGCGCAGCCACCAGCCATCGCGGCAATCGCCACCATGGTGCCAATCGGCCCTGCGCCGAGCACGATTGCCGTGTCACCCGGCTTGATGCCTGCCTTGTAGGCCGCCTGCATGCCGACCGCGAACGGCTCGACCATCGCGCCTTCGGCAAACGACACGTTGTCCGGCAGCTTGAATGTGTAGTTCGCCGGATGAATGACATGCGGCGTCAGCACGCCATGCACCGGTGGCGTCGCCCAAAATTGTACCGCCGGATCGACATTGTACATGCCGAGCCGCGAGGCGCGCGAGTTGGGGTCCGGAATGCCCGGTTCCATGCACACCCGGTCACCGACCTTGAGACGCGTGACGCCATCGCCCACCTCGACAATCGTCCCCGCTGCCTCGTGGCCCAGCACCATGGGCGCACTGACAACGAACGGTCCGATTTTGCCGTGGGTGTAGTAATGCACATCCGATCCGCAGATGCCGACCGTGTGGATGGCGATCTTGACGGTGCCAGGCACGGTTTCTAGCGGCAGGTCAATGTCACGGAGGCTAAGTTCATACTGGCGTTCAAGGACGAGGGCGATGGGCATGGAGACGGTTCCTGCGTGTGAGATCTGAAAAGAGTAGCAGGGAATGCCAAGCTGGGGGAATGGAGAGATTTGCGGCCACCGCCGCAAACCGGATGCCTGATTTGGCGCTGCGGCGGTGTCATGTGTGGTCGCACCGTCACATTTTGATTCAACGCTGCCCCCAATAAAAACTTCAATCCACGGAACCATATCCTGCGCAAGGCATTGTATCGCTGTGGAACACGACCAATTCGAGACAGCAGTGCTGGTTGACCAGCGCGCTGAACAATAGTGGAGACAGTCATGAAGAAGTTTCTTGTAACAACCGCAGGCATCCTGATGTTGACGACCAGCGTATTTGCGCAGTCAAGCGCGTTGGACATTCGCACACAATTCTCCGGTTACATGAAGGATGATCCGACGCTCATCGACATGTTCATGGATGAAACCGGCAAGGACCGCGATGAAGCCGACTTCATGGCGCGCATGGGAAAGGCCACGCCTGAGCAGAAGGCCATGATGATGAAGGCCTGCACTGAAGCTCAGGAAGCAAAGGTCGGCTTCTCTGATATGGTCGCCAGCCGTTGCAAGATGATGGCCCCGGCTCAATAATTCTTGGCCAAGCATCGCTTGGACTGGAAAAAACCGCCGCACCTGCCCCCCCCACCACACCTGCGGCGTCTTGAAGCCCTGCCAGAAATGGCGGGGCTTTTTGCTGTGATGGTGCTAATGATTGCGGGTAATGGCCATTTCATAACGATGAAACAACGCCACTTGGCCGACGTTTGGAGGAGATTGACCGCGTGACTTTCTTCCCCGGTACAGACCCCGAGCCCGGCGACAAGTTTGCCTCAGACGCGATTGAAACGATGGTTCTTGCCAGCGCCAAGGATCTTGGCGGGTTCGAAGTAAGGCGGGCCTTGCCGACGGCGAAACGGCGGATGGTCGGGCCTTTCATTTTCTTTGACCAGATGGGACCGGCAATCCTGACGCCGGAAAAGATGATGGATGTGCGCCCGCATCCCCATATCGGCCTCGCGACTGTGACCTATCTGTTTGAAGGCAAAATACGGCACCGCGATTCGCTCGGTACCGAGATGGTGATTGCGCCGGGCGATGTGAATTTGATGACGGCGGGGCGCGGGATTGTCCATTCGGAGCGCACACCTGAAGAGTTGCGCGGCGATCCGATGGCGATATCGGGATTGCAGACCTGGATTGCGCTACCCGAAAAGGTCGAAGACATGGCACCGGCGTTTGCCAATGTCGCGTCAACACAGCTTCCGGAATTTTCCGATGGAAACATGGCCATGCGGGTGATCATAGGATCGTTCGCCGGTATGACATCGACGGTGCCGACCTATTCGCAGACGGTCTATGTTGACGTGCGGCTGAACGCCGCGCAGGGGCTGCAACTGCCCGCAAGCATTGAGGAACGGGCGATTTATATCCTGTCCGGCGAAGTCGCGGTTTCGGGTGACCGGTTTGCCCGGCATCAGCTGCTGGTGTTCAAGCCTGGTGATGAAATCGTGCTGAAAGCGGCAATTGACGCGCATTTTGTGCTGCTTGGCGGCGATTCAATCGGCTCCAAGCGGTATATTTGGTGGAATTTTGTTTCTTCGTCGCAGGAAAAGATTGAGCAAGCCAAGGAAGAGTGGCGCACGGGGCGATTTGATATCGTGCCGGGTGACGATCAAGAGTTCATTCCGTTGCCTGCATGATTTCTCATAATCCAGTGCAAGAGACGGGCGTCGTCTTGCCGCAGAGAGTCCGTTCCTTTAGATCAGACCAGCAAAACAAAGGCCGCTGCCGAATTGACCGCCCCCATCACCCCGCTCCTCGACAAAATCACCATCCCTGCTGACCTGCGCCGGATTGCAGAATCCGACCTGGCCGAGGTGGCGGCAGAGGTGCGGGCGGAGATGATCGACGCCGTCTCCAAGACCGGCGGGCATCTTGGCGCAGGGCTTGGCGTGGTCGAACTGACAGTCGCGCTGCACTATGTGTTCAACACGCCGGACGACCGCGTGATCTGGGACGTCGGCCATCAGGCCTATCCGCACAAGATACTGACTGGCAGGCGCGACCGAATCCGCACGTTACGGCAGGAGGGCGGGCTGTCCGGCTTCACCAAGCGGTCGGAAAGCGAATACGACCCGTTCGGCGCGGCGCATTCCTCCACGTCGATTTCCGCCGGGCTCGGCATGGCTGTTGCGCGCGATCTGTCGGGCCGAACCAACAATGTGATTTCTGTCATTGGCGACGGCGCCATGTCGGCTGGTATGGCTTTTGAAGCTTTGAACAATGCGGGCGCGATGGATGCCCGGCTTATTGTTGTGCTCAACGACAATGACATGTCGATTGCGCCGCCGACCGGCGCGATGAGCGCGTATCTGGCGCGGCTGGCGTCGGGTCGCACCTATCTTGGCCTTCGCGACATCGGCAAGAAATTGACCAAATATCTCGGCAAGCGCATGGACCGCGCGATCACCCGTGCGGTGGAACATGCCCGCGGCTATGTGACCGGCGGCACAATGTTTGAGGAGCTTGGCTTTTACCACATCGGGCCGATTGACGGGCACGACCTTGATACGCTGGTGTCGGTGCTGCGCAACGTTCGTGACAATTACAAAGGCCCGGTGCTGATCCATGTGGTGACGCAAAAGGGCAAGGGTTACGCGCCCGCTGAAGCTGCCGCCGATAAATATCACGGCGTCAACAAGTTTGACGTGGTGACTGGCACGCAGTCGAAGCCGGCCGCGAATGCGCCGAGTTACACACGCGTGTTTGGTGACAGTTTGGCAATTGAAGGTGCATTCGATGACAAGATCATCGGCGTCACAGCTGCCATGCCCAATGGCACCGGGCTCGATATCTTCGGCAAGGCGTTTCCCGCTCGGCTGTTTGATGTCGGCATTGCCGAGCAGCATGCAGTGACATTTGCTGCAGGGCTGGCGAGCGAAGGGTTCAAGCCGTTTGTGGCGATTTACTCGACATTCCTGCAGCGTGCTTACGATCAGGTTGTCCATGACGTTGCCATCCAAGGTCTGCCCGTGCGGTTTCCCATTGACCGTGCCGGTTATGTTGGTGCGGACGGGGCGACGCATGCGGGATCGTTTGACACGACCTATCTCGCCACATTGCCGGGCTTTGTGGTGATGGCGGCGGCGGATGAAGCGGAACTGCGCCATATGGTGCGCACCGCTGCCGAGTATAACGAAGGTCCGATCTCGTTCCGCTATCCGCGCGGTGATGGTGTGGGTGTGGACCTGCCAGAGCGCGGTTCGATTTTGCCCATTGGCAAGGGCCGGATCGTCAAGGAAGGCACGCGCGTCGCGCTGCTGTCGTTCGGCACGCGCTTGCAGGAATGCCTTGCGGCGGCGGCAGAGCTGGATGCGGCGGGACTGTCAACAACGGTTGCCGATGCACGCTTTGCCAAGCCGCTCGACGAAGACCTGATCCGGCGTCTGGCCAAGAACCATGAGGTGCTGATCATGGTCGAAGAGGGTGCGGTCGGCGGCTTTGGCAGTCATGTGCTGCAGTTTTTGGCGACCAACGGCCTTTTGGATATCGGCCTCAAGGTCCGTGCGCTTTGCCTGCCGGACGAATTTACGGACCACGCCAAGCCGGAGCGCATGTATGAGCTTGCCGGGCTTGATGCAAAAGGGATCGTGCACACGGTGTTTGCGGCGCTGGGAGAGCAAATGAAGGCACCGGCGCGGGCTTGACGTTCAAGCCGCCACAAACACTTCCCGCGCAATCAGCCATTTCGCCCGGTCATTGCGCCTGAGGGCGATCATCAGTGTGAGGCTGCCGTCTTCCACCATCTGGATGGCGGACGCGATGTCGCCGCTTTGTTCGCACCACAATGTAAACAGGCCTTCGAACGTTCTATCGACTGCCTTGGCCTCGGCTATCATGATCTCGAAGCTTTGTTGTATGGCTTCACGCCCACGCAGGACCGTGGCGGCAGCCACGAAAATTTCCGCGTCGTGCGTATAGAATGCGGCAGCAGCTTCAAAATCGCCACGCCGCAAGGCCTCGGTGTATAGCGCCGAGACTTCGTCAAGTTCCTCTGCAAATGCCATCACTATCCCCGATCAGAAGGTCTTCCCCAACCTTCGTCCGCCCACCCCGGCCAATTGCTATCGCAATCCTTCGCAGTAACCAAACAAAAACCAAACGGCTTTGCTTTCTGCTAACCGCGCTTGTTTGCTGAAGATTCTGATCTTTGAGGTAAATCGTATGCGGGGTTACAGGGAGACCAAGATGCTGAAAACAGCACTCGCCGCCATTTTGATTGCCGGATTTACGACCGATGCGATGGCAACGGATGCGCCGAAATATGACCGCAAGATTGAAGCTGCGGTGAAGAAAATTGTTGCCAAGAAGGTTGGCGATATTCGTGGGCCGTTTGACGCTGAGGCGCGGGCGGTTGTTGCTGCTGACGATGCCGAAGTTGCGACAGCGGCTGCATCTGCAGAATTGCCGCTGGTGCAGGTGGCACTCATGGATGTTGCTTTGCGGCCTGCTTTCCTTTCAGCCGTCAAATATCATTCAGGGCGGCCAGAGCCCGTTCGTCGGGTCCGCAGGGCGACGAGTTTCCAATACTTCTGATCGCTTTTGCTTGTAACGCACATCTTCGTCGGGCAATGAGGCCCGATGATTTTGTCCGTTTCCAAACGCATCCGGCTTGACGAAGCGCTCGTGGCGCGGGGGCTTTACGCCTCGCGTTCGCGAGCGCGGGATGCGATTGCCCGTGGCACGGTTACGGTGGGTGATGCTGTGGTTTCCAAGCCGGGACATCTGGTTGACGCCAATGCAATCCTGTCCATTGACGACCCGGCACAGCATTACGTGTCCCGCGCGGCGCTGAAACTGTTGGCCGGGTTGCAACATTTCGGTCTGCCGTCGGATGGATTGACCGCGTTAGACATCGGCGCTTCAACAGGCGGTTTTGTGCAGGTATTGCTGGAGCGTGACGTTGCGCACGTTCTTGCGGTTGACGTCGGCCATGGGCAATTGCATCCCTCGCTAATAGGCAATCTGCGGGTGACCAATCTCGAAGGTCTGAACGCACGCGATCTTTCGCGTGACCATCTGGCTGGTCGAAATATCGGGTTCGTGGTCAGTGATGTCAGCTTCATCTCGTTGAAGCTGGCGCTGCCGCCCGCATTGGATCTGGCGGAGGCGGGGGCATGCTGTGTGCTCCTCGTCAAGCCGCAATTTGAGGCGGGGCGCGAGGCAATCGGCAAAGGCGGGTTGCTGAAAGATCGCTCACTCGGGCCGAAGATCGCTGACGATCTGCGCAGATGGCTCGATACACAAAACGGCTGGCGGTCGATTGGGGTTTGCGATTCACCGATTGAAGGCGCAGATGGCAACCACGAATATCTGCTCGGCGGGATAAAAGACCGATGAATTTGACGATTACTGAAATGGGTGCGCGCGGCGAGGGCTTGGCTGCGGGACCGAACGTGCCGGTGCATGTGCCGTTCACGCTGCCTGGCGAGACTGTCAACGTTGCCGTCAATGGCGGGCGTGGCACGGTGATGTCGATCCTCACGGCGTCCAGCGATCGTGTGACGCCGGTTTGCAGGCATTTTGAGCATTGCGGCGGCTGCATGTTGCAGCATTGGAAGACGGACGCTCAGCTGGAATGGAAGCGGCTTGAGGTGCGTGATGCGCTGGCCAAGCGCGGCATTGCGACGGACGTGCAGCCGATCATCGGATGCGGGCCGGGCGAGCGGCGGCGTGCGACATTTACGGTGCGCGAAGAACAAGGGCGCAAGGTCGTCGGCTTTAACGCTGCGCTGAGCCATGATGTGGTCGAGATTACCGAATGCCCGGTCTCCGCGCCGCAGATTGTCGCGGCCTTGCCGGTGGTGCGCGAACTTGCCAAGCACATGAAGGTTCCCCGCGAAGGCGGGCATATTGCCGTCACGCTGACCGAGAGCGGTCTTGACATGCATGTGTCCGGCTTTGACAAGCTGACGGATGAGCTTCGCCGCAAGATGAGCGCGTTTGCGCTCGCGCACGGGCTGGCGCGGCTGTCAGCGGACGAAGAAGTGCTGGTCGAGCCGAAACGACCGGTGATTCACTTCGGACCTGTGCCCGTGACGCCGCCGCCGGGCGGATTTCTGCAAGCCTCGGAACGGATTGAATCGGCAATGGCCGATTTGGTCGTTTCACATTTCGCCAAGGCGAAGAAGGTGGCCGACCTGTTTGCCGGATCCGGCGCGTTCACGTTCCGGATTGCGAGTAAGGCACCGGTGCATGCGGTAGAGGGTGAAAAATCGGCAGTCGCAGCGCTTGGTCGCGGGCGGCGCGGGTTGCAAGGTGTCAAGGCGATCACCGTTGAACAGCGTGATCTGTTCCGGCGGCCATTGATGGTTTCGGAACTCAAAGCCTATGATGCCGTGGTGTTTGACCCGCCGCGCGCAGGCGCAGAGGATCAGGCCCGGATGCTGGCGAAATCCGGCGTGCGGTGGATTGCAGCGGTATCGTGCAATCCGGCGACGCTGGTGCGCGATTTGCGGATACTCATCGACGGTGGCTACACGCTCAAAAGCGTGACGCCGTTTGACCAGTTTTTATGGTCAGCACATGTCGAGGCGGTGGCTTTGCTTGAAAACCCGAATGCAGGGTCAGGCCCGCGCAAAATCTTCGGCTGAAAGCGAAAATACTTCGCCTTCACTGTCCTCGGTGTCGAGGAACAGAAACGGCAGGTCCGGGTAGTCGGCAACAAGCTGATCACGCCCGGTGCCGAATTCGCAGATCAGCAGGCCAGTTTCTGTAAGGTGGTCCGGCGCTTCATCCAAAATCTGCCTGACAAGGTCGAAACCGTCTTCGCCTGAAACATGGGCCATTTTCGGTTCAGCGGCGTGTTCGGGGGCGAAGGCGTTGACTTCTTCTTGCGCAACATAGGGCGGGTTGGCGAGGATCAGGTCGTAGCGGCGGCCTTGCACGGCTGCGAAGAGATTGCCTTGATGCAAGGCGATGCGGTCTTCTATGCCATGGCTGGCGACGTTGATTTGCGCCACTTCGAGTGCGCCGGCAGAGAGGTCTGTGGCATCAACTTTCGCGTTCTCAAACCGCATAGCGGCAAGGACTGCAAGACAAGCAGAGCCTGTGCAAAGGTCAAGCACGCTCTTGATGGATTCAGGCTCGGGTATCAGTCCACTTTCAGCGCCTGCGAAGTCTGGACGGCCAAGCAGTTCACCAATGAAGGAGCGCGGGATGATGACGCGTTCATCGACGTAGAAGGGCACGCCGTGCATGTAGGCCTTGTTCAAAAGGTATGGCAGCGGCTTGCGGGTTGTGACGCGCGCGTCGATCAGATCTGCAAGGTGTTGACGCTCAATGTTCAGCAGGCGTGCGTCAAGGAAGGGTTCGAGCCGGTCGATTGGCAGATGCAGGCCCTCTAGCACAAGGTAAGCAGCCTCATCATAGGCATTGGTTGTGCCGTGGCCATAGACCAGATTTGCAGCTGTAAAGCGCGAAACGGCATGACGCAGGAAGTCTCGAACAGTTCGGAGGGTTGAGATCGGGCTATCTGGCATTTTGGCTCACATTTCGGCAGGTGAGTAGCGGTGTGTGCGGATTTCCCTTCTCCCCGCCGCTTGCGGGGAGAAGGTGTCCCAGCGGTCCGGATGTGGGGCGGAGACGTCGGCTCTTGTTGC
>JANPEK010000178.1:0-10908 GCA_031422915.1 Phyllobacteriaceae bacterium
CTTGTAGAAGTCGACATTCACATCGACATAGCCGGTGAAATCGCCGCCCTGAATTGCCTTGAAGCATGCAGGATCGGACTTCGGCAGGCCAACCATGAAGTCCTTGAACTTGGTTTTCATGTCGGCGTTGAGGCCGGTGCGCACGACGATCGGGCCGTTCGGGATGAGCGGGGAACGCCACAATTCAACAAGATCATCCATGTTGAGGACGCCCTTGTCGACCATTTTGCGAAGATTGCCGGAGGTGTAGCCTTCCTTGAATTCGCCAACGCCAGAGCCCCAGGTGGTGCCTGCATCATACGTGCCTTTGAGCACTTCAAGCACGAGGTTTTCGTGGCCGCCGCCAAAGCCGGTCTCGGAGAAATAGTCCTTCACAGAAACGCCGCCGATCGCGGCCGGCAATGTCACCAGCGGGACGAGGTAGCCCGAAGTTGAATCTGCATCGGCAAATCCGAGCTTCTTGCCCTTGAGGTCTTCAAGTTTGGTGTAGCCCTTGTCCTTGCGCGCAACCATGATCGAGTAGTAACCCGTCGAGCCGTCGGTCTGTACGGTGGTCAGGATCGGTTCCACGGCGTCGGCCTTGGCGAGATAAACCTTGGCATAGGCGGATGCACCAAGTTCGGCATAATCGAGTGTGCCGCCGAGCAGGCCCTGGACGACGCCATCATAATCGGCAGCCGGGAACAGGGACACTTTTTCAACGCCGATGGCTGCTGGCAGTTTTTCGACCAGGCACTGGAAATTGCGCAACCGGTCGGCTTCGTTTTCGCCGCCGAGAATGCCGACGCGGAATTCCTTCTGGTCTTGCGCCATGGCGGCACCGGCGAGCGAGATCAGCGCAACGGCGCTGAGGAGGGCTTTCTTCAACATGTCGTAATCTCCCTGTGGTCCCGGTCTTGCCGGGTGCTTTGGGTTGAGGGGGGTCTCAAGCTGCCCTTGACGCGGGCTCTCGATCCTGGCGGTTCAGGCGTTTGCCATGGCCAGTTCCGGCAAGCCGGTGGATTTCGGAATTTTCGGCGCCTTCGCGCGACGCGGTTTGGCTGTGCGGATTGCGGTTGACGTCAGGTTTTCGTCAATTCCATTGCCCGAAGCGTCCGTCCCGTAGATGGTGCGGACGGCATCGTCGTTCAGCTCTGCGGGCGATCCGTCGAAAACGACCACGCCCTGCGCCATGCCGATGATGCGGCCGCAATATTGGCGGGCGGTGTCGAGCGTGTGAAGGTTGGTGATCACGGTGATGCCTTCGCGGCTGTTGATATCAGCGAGTGCGTCCATCACGATCTTGGCATTCATCGGATCAAGGGACGCAATCGGCTCGTCGGCGAGCAGCATTTTGGGCTTCTGCATCAAGGCGCGGGCAATGGCGACGCGTTGCTGCTGACCACCGGAGAGCGTGCCGGCCTGCTGCATTGCCGCCTGTTCGATGCCAAGGCGTTCAAGCGCCCGAATGGCATCGATGCGCTCTTCCCGGGTGAACATGTTGAGAACGGACAAAAGCGTCGAACGATGGTTTAGACGGCCGAGCAGCACATTTGTCAGCACGTCCAGACGCGGTACGAGATTGAACTGCTGGAAAATCATCGCGCAATCACGCCGCCATTCGCGCAGCGAGGAGCCGCCGAGGCCCGAGATTTCCTTGCCAAGGAAATGAATTGTTCCGTTTGAGGTTTCCGCAAGACGATTGATCATGCGCAGTACCGTGGATTTCCCCGCTCCTGACCGGCCGATGATGCCGACCATCTGGCCTTCGGGGATGGCCATGCTGACATTGTCCACGGCGATTTTTTGGCCGAAACGACGGGTAACGCCACGAAGCTCAAGCATGAACCTTACTCCTCAAACCGCGCCCGCATGATGTGCGAACTTCGACTTCAGGGGAGTCTTTAAGGCTCGATTTATGACAGCAGAATTACACAGCCAGCTAAGTTACACAGAATTTGTTGGATTCAAGCCTCTGTATTTGTTGATGAATTCTTCGACGGCTAACGAGCGGAAGTCAGGCAGAGCTTCGCGTAGGGTGGCGTGGTCCCAATCCCACCAGGCCAATTTCTGCAAGTCTTCGGCAGCTTTGCGGGGAAAGCGCTCCCTGATCGGTTTGGCCGCGACGCCGCCGACGATCATATAGGGTTCGACATCCTTTGACACGACCGCACCGGCCCCAATGGCAGCGCCGTCGCCGACTTTCACGCCGGGCAAAATTGTCGCGCCATGGCCGATCCACACGTCGTGACCGATGACGACCCTGTTGTTGCGTCGCCATGTGAAAAACTCGTTGTCCATATCCGCATCCGGCCAGTAGTCCGCCGCGCGATAGGTGAAGTGATGAAGTGTCGGGCGCCATACCGGATGGTTGGTGGCATTGATGCGAACTGCCGAGGCGATGTTGGCGAACTTGCCGATTGCCGCGCACCAAACCGAGCCGTCTTCCATGATGTAGGAATAGTCGCCGAATGTGACCTCGCCCATTCGGGTTCGTTCGGCAACTTCCGTGTAGCGGCCTAGAACGCAATCGATGACATTCGCACTTTCGTGGATCAGCGGCCGCTCTGACAGTCTTGTCATGCAGCAGCCCTGCGCGGTGAGAAGGCGGAAACGTCAATCACCCTGTCGGCGACCGCGTCGCGCACTTCCCGATCATGGCAAATCCCCAAAAGAGTGACGTCGAGCGCCTTCTTTGCCGATATGAGGTCGACAACAACTTTGCGGTTGGCGGCATCCAGGGATGCGGTCGGTTCATCGAGCAGCAGGATCGAATGATCGGTGATGAAACCGCGCGCAATGTTCACCCGTTGCTGTTCTCCGCCAGAAAATGTCGCAGGCGGCAGTGACCAAAGCTCTTCCGGCATGTTGAGGAGCGCAAGCAATCCGGCTGCACGTCCGCGCGCTTCAGTTTGGCTGGTGCCGCGTGCCATGAGCGGCTCGGCGACAACATCCAAAGCAGAAACGCGCGGAACCGTGCGCAAGAACTGGCTGACATAGCCCAGCGTTTGGCGGCGCACGTCAACAATACTTCGCGGATCTGCGATGGCGAGATCGACTATCGCGCCTTGATGGCTGACGAGGATTTGCCCGGCATCCACCGAATAGTTGCCATAAAGCATTTTCAGGATCGAACTCTTTCCAATGCCCGATGGCCCGCCGAGCACGGTACATTTTCCGCGCTCAAGCGAGAAGTTCACGTCACTGACCACATCAAGGCGCAATCCGCCGCGCAAATGCATGGTGAAGGATTTGGCGAGGGCGCGCACTTCCAACGGATGGAGCATGGTTCAGACCTGCAGGATGGAGGAAACGAGAAGCTGGGTGTAGGGCTGGTGCGGGTCATCAAGCACCCGGTCGGTCAGACCCTTTTCGATGACTTCGCCGTCCTTCATTACCATCATGCGCTGGGATAGAAGGCGCGCTACCGCCAGGTCATGCGTGACAACAATGGCGGACAGGCCAAGGTCATGGACAAGGCCGCGCAACAGGTCGAGCAACCTTGCCTGCACCGAAACGTCCAGTCCGCCGGTCGGTTCATCCATGAAGATAAGGCGCGGCGCTGTCACCAGATTGCGGGCAATCTGCAGGCGCTGGCGCATACCACCGGAAAAGGCGCGCGGCTGGTCATCGACCCGGCTTTCGTCAATCTCGACGCGCGACAGCCAGTCAATGGCTGTGCCTCGCAATTTGCCGTAATGGCGCTCGCCGATGGCCATCAACCGTTCGCCAACATTGGCGCCAGCCGACACGGTCATGCGCAAACCGTCAGCGGGGTTCTGGTGGACAAATCCCCAATCGGTGCGCATCAGGTAGCGCAAATCCGCTTCTGACATCGCGCCAAGTTCATGGGCAATGCCGTCGCGCATCCGGTAGCTGACGGAGCCGGATGTCATGGGCAGATGTGCGGCGATGCAGTTGAGGAGCGTTGTCTTTCCAGATCCGGATTCGCCGACAACTGCCAGCACTTCACCTGGCCAGAGGTCGAATGACACGTCCCTGCAGCCGATGCGCGTTCCGTAATATTTGCTGAGGTTGCGGACGCTGAGCAGCGGCTGGCTGGCAATATCGAGTGTTTCGGGTTTGACATGAGCAGTCATTCGGCCGCCTCCGGCAAATCGCCATGCATTTCGCCGCGATGGCCATTGGTGCGGCGGGTTTCGCAATGGTCGGTGTCCGAGCAGACGAACATGCGCCCGCCTTTGTCATCAAGCACCACTTCATCAAGATAGACCTGCTCTGCCCCGCATAGCGCGCAAGGCTTGTCGAATTTCTGCACCTCAAACGGATGGTCTTCAAAGTCGAGGCTGACGACATCTGTATAAGGCGGCAGGGCATAAATGCGCTTCTCGCGGCCGGCGCCGAACAATTGCAGCGCAGCTGACATGTGCATTTTCGGATTGTCGAATTTCGGTGTTGGCGACGGGTCCATCACATAACGGCCTTCGACCTTGACCGGATAAGCGTAGGTCGTGGCAATATGGCCGTTGCGGGCAATATCCTCATAGAGTTTGACGTGCATGAGTCCGTATTCCTCCAGCGCATGCATCTTGCGGGTCTCGGTCTCGCGCGGTTCGAGGAAACGCAGGGGCTCCGGTATGGGCACCTGATAGACCAGCACCTGGCCTTCCTGCAGCTGCTCTTCGGGAATACGGTGGCGGGTCTGGATGATTGTCGCTTTACTCGTGTGTGTGGTCACGGCCACATCCGCGACTTTCTTGAAGAAGTTGCGGATCGAGACGGCGTTTGTTGTGTCATCCGCGCCTTGGTCGATGACCTTCAACACGTCATCGGGACCAAGGATCGAGGCCGTCACCTGCACGCCGCCGGTACCCCAGCCATAGGGCATCGGCATTTCGCGCGAGGCAAAAGGGACTTGGTAGCCGGGAATGGCAATGGCCTTCAGGATTGCCCGGCGAATCATCCGCTTGGTCTGCTCATCGAGATAGGCGAAATTGTAGGTGGCAAGGCCGCTTGTGCCCTGGCTTTCGGCACTGATCATTCCGCTGCCTCCTGCAAGGTCGGCCCGGCGACCTGGACAGTGCGTTCGTCAAACTCGCAGCGCATCTGGCGAACCAGGCCAAGTTCGGCCTGAAAATCCACATAGTGCGGCAGTTTCAGATGTTCGACAAAGCCGGTCGCCTGCACATTGTCGCAATGGGAAATGACGAATTCCTCGTCCTGCGCCGGAGCAACGATATCCTCGTCGAATTCCCGGCTGCGCAGGGCGCGATCCACAAGCGCCATGGCCATCGCCTTGCGTTCACTTTGACCGAACACCAGGCCATAGCCCCGCGTGAACTGCGGCGGAACCGTGGATGAGCCTTTGAACTGGTTGACCATTTGACACTCGGTTACGAGAATTGAACCAAGGCAAACGGCAAACCCGAGTTCGGGAATGTCCAGCTCGATTTCGACATGGCCGACACGTATTTCGCCGGCAAAGGGATGGGTGCGTCCATAACCGCGCTGGGTGGAATAGCCGAGCGCAAGCAGATAGCCTTCATCGCCACGCGCAAGTGACTGCAAGCGACGCGCGCGATCCATCGGAAAGGTCATCGGTTCGCGGGTGATGTCCCCGATGTCGGCGTCGGCCGAACTCTCGCCGTCGCCCTCGATCAAGCCTTCGCCCGCCAGAATGTCGGCGACACGGGCTACCGCAGCGCTATCGCCTTGTTGCTGCAAACCGGCATCAACCGTGCTGTCGGTCATCAGTTCGGGGTCGAGAAGGCGGTGCGTGTAGTCGAAGGTCGGGCCGAGCAACTGGCCGCCCGGCAAATCCTTGTAGGTTGCCGAAATGCGCCGTTCGATTCGCATCGCACCGGTTTCCACCGCGCGTGAATAGCCGAAGCGGGGCAGCGTGGTACGGTAAGCACGCAGGATGAAAATGGCTTCGATCATGTCGCCACGTGCCTGCTTCATGGCAAGTGCGGCCAGGTTTGGCTCATACAGCGACGCTTCGGCCATGATGCGGTCAACTCCGAGCGCCAGTTGTTCTGCGATCTGTTCGATTGAAATCGAGGGCACGTCGCGGTCACCGCGCCGACGGTCCGCAAGCAGCCGGTGCGCGTTGGCTATGGCGGCTTCTCCACCCTTTACAGCGACATACATTTCATGCCTCCTGGATGCGCGTTGTGCGGGGGAGGCACAAGAGTCGCGCACCGGCTGTAAGGATCAGATCAACCCCGCATGGGTAAAGGCGAGAGTTCAGCTCCCACGCGCCGATGAAACCTGTCGGCAAACCAGCCGGGGCGATCATCCGGTTGCCCTTAATGCCCGGACCTTTCAGATGAAGTGGATCACCGCCTTGCAGCGCTTCAACTTCCAGGATGATTGTGGTTGATGTGTTCGGATATTCGTCATTGCCCGGCGCAAAAGAAGACAGTGCTGGCAGTTCCGCAGAATTGGCTGAAAAGGCAAAGGCGCTCTGCTTTGGGTCGACTATCAGCGGCGCGCCCGCGTGAAAGCTGACCCAGCCGCACACTGGGTCCGAGGCTAAGGATGGCGAGAGCCAGACAGGCGTCTCAAAGTCGCAGAGGGTGAGAAGTATGGACGCTGCGGCCTTGCCGAACGGTGCGGGGGCATGTGCCTGCGTCCCGACAATGTCCACTGCACCCGGATTTGCCAAGCCATTCATGACGGCACGGAAAACGGATTGCGCTTCGAACACCGGATTGGCGAAACCGCCGGACAAGGTCTGCGATGCAAGCATCAGTCTTCCCCCCGGACCATTGTGAAGAAGTCCACCCGTGTGGCCGCTGTCTCCTGCGCTTGCCTGCGGTGTTCGCCGCTGACCCGCAACATGATGCGCTCGAGCAATGTCTCGACGGAAGACTTGTGACCGTCCGATTGCGCCATCGCATCAAACACGGCGGCCAAGCGCGCCTTTTGCCGGTGTCTGCCAAGAACATGGGCATGGCCCGCAGTGCCATCTTCCAGCATGACGGTGGCGCGGCTCACTGCCACCTCGCCGAGATTGAAAGGTTGACCAGTTCCGCCTGTCCGCCCGCGCACCATGACCAGACCTGTTTCGGGGCCACGCACCGGCGTTATTGCCGGCTTGTCAGCGAGCGCGTCCCATGCAGCGGCCAACTCCGGTTCCGTGGCAAGGGCCAAAGTGTCCATGACGCGCTTGCGATCCAGCCTTTCCGGATCAAGTGCCGTTTCGGTCATCGCAAAATTCCAGTTGTCTATTTGTATAGACATCTATACATCTGTTGAGATTATTGCTCCTGCGTGACAGGGATGTGACATGATTGCGATGAACGGACGCGGCAATGGCCGGATTGACCGCAGTGCCGGTATCGCGCTGTGGCGGCAGGTGGCAGATCACATTCGCCGGTCCATTGCCGAGGGCATTTACGACGAGCGCATGATGCTTGCGCCGGAAATGGAGCTGGCGGCATGCCTTGGCGTCAACCGCCATACCGTCCGAAGTGCGATTGCAGCTTTGGCTTCGGAAGGTGTCGTAAGGCCGGTGCAGGGCATCGGAACGATGATCCGACCATCACGAAAGCTCAGGCTCCCGCTTTCACGGCGAACGCGATTTTCACAGGGTGTTGGCGATCAGGCGAAAGTGGCAGGAGCAACTGTCCTGTCACATCGCATCGAGCCAGCTGATCGCGAGGTGACAGATGCCCTCGGACTTGAACCTCTAGCGGATTGCGTTGTCCTTGAAACGACGCATTCGGCGGATGGCGCACCGGTATCCACGGCAACAAACTGGTTTGAAGCGCGCCGTTTTGAAAACATGCCGGAGCGACTTATGGCGCTTGGCTCGATATCCGCTGCGCTTGCGGCCTGCGGCGTGGCGGATTATCTACGGTTATCGACCGAGATTTCTGCCGCTCTTGCCACCAACGACGATCTGACACGGCTTAAGCTCGCGGCTGGCGCTGTTGTTCTTGAAACGAAAGCGGTCAATGGCGATATGGACCAACGGCCGATACAATATTCCCGTTCGCGTTTCGACGCGGGGCGCACATCATTTATTGTTTCATTTGCAGGCGACGGCGTGGCGTGAATTGTTGCTTGGCGACAAAACCAAGTGGCTTTTTTCAACTTGATTTCAACAATGCTCCCTCGTTCAACCGCTTTAACCAGTTTGGCATCCGGGGTTTGCGAATAACGGCGATCGCGGTTCGGATCAGCGGTACAAATAGGCACCCGACAACCCACGGAAATCACGCTACAACTTGCCCCGTCTCCGGAAACACTGAAATCTGGCTGGGATGTTGAAGTGTATGGTGATCCCGACTGGATTCGAACCAGTGGCCTAAAGTTTAGGAAACTTTCGCTCTATCCACCTGAGCTACGGGACCAACCGCGGCAGACATAGCGAAATCAGATGCGCTCGCCAAGGTGTTTCCCGCTTTATCGCACTGCGGTTTGTGTTGGGCGGTCGCCGAGGCGGCGGTCGAGTTCGGCGTTGAGTTCCGCGCCGATCAACACGACCACCGTGCTCAGCCACATCCATGCGAGGAACGCTATGACCGCGCCGAGTGAGCCATAGGTCTCGTTGAAAGATGCAATACTTGCCGCATACCATGAAAACAACATCGAGAACGCCAGCAGGCCGACGCTGGAAAAGATGCTGCCGGGCGAATACCAACGCCACGAGGTGCTTTTGATGTTTGGGCCCCAGCGATAAAGGATGGAAATGGCAACGCCGAGCATAATCAAAGTGAGCGGCCAGCGCCCGACCCAGACAAGCCATTGCGCCCACCGGTCGAGCCAGAGGAACGCGAGGATTGCGGGGACGATTGCAACGGCACTCAGCATCAACAGCAGAAACAACAATCCGCCAATTGTGAGCGCGAAGGACGTCAGGTGCAGCCGCAGGAATGTCCTTGTTTCGCGCTTGGCATAGGACACATTCAGCGCGTCCATGAGCGCCTTCATGCCAGAATTGGCGCTCCATACCGCAAGCAGGAATGAGAACAGCGCGGTGAAACCCAGACTCAGCGGAGCGCCGCTGGCGATGCGCATGGCCTGATCGCTGATGATGGAGACTGCACCTTCAGGCAACATGACCGAGAGCGAGGCAAGGTCGGCTGCCACCTGCGCGCGGTCATTGAAAACACCGTAAAGAGACACCAGCGTTGTCACAGCCGGAAAAATCGCCAACAGCGCGTAGAAGGCAACGCCCGCAGCCACTGCAAGCACACGGTCATCATCTATGCTTTTGTAAACATTGACGATGACACCGCGCCACGAGCGGGCAGGGATGTCAGTGACCATTTTGGCGGTGGCAACGCCGGGGTCCACGACGGCCTTGGAAACAGTGGCAGCCTGGGCCTTGTTGGACGTCACGTCAGTAATCGTGGCCAGCAAAAAATAGCCGGTCCACGACAAGGCTGCGAGGGACAACAATGCCTTGGGCTTTCGTTGCCGGTTTGGCCGACGTGACAACGCCCTTGGCAATGCGTGAAATTTGGCCCCGTCATTCATTCGGTCGTAACGAGGCTGACGCGGGTTGGTTCCATGCCCGTCGAACTTGCGTTCTAAGCCAGCGCCGTCTCCGCCAGAGCCACCCAATAGCTGATGCCGTGCGGGATGGCTTCATCGTTGAAGTCGTAATCAGGGTGGTGCAGCGAGGCGGTGTCGCCGTTGCCCATGAAAATGAATGCGCCGGGGCGGGCTTCCAGCATGTAGGAGAAGTCCTCGCCGCCCATGACCGGCGCGACGTCTGGATTGACGTTGGCAGGACCTGCGACAGACGATGCGACGCGTACTGCAAAATCGGTTTCCGCAGGGTGGTTGCGCGTCACGGGATAACCGCGATGGATGTTCACCTTAGCCTCCGCGCCAAATGTCTGCGCCACCGTTGCCGCAACATGGCGGATGCGTTTTTCCGCGTCCTCTCGCACGGCACTGTCCAGTGTGCGGAAGGTGCCGCGAAGCTGCGCTGTCTGTGGGATGACATTGTGCGCGTCGCCGGCGTTGAAGCAAGTCACGGACACGACAAGCGCTGATACCGGATCGGTCGAGCGCGAGACGATGGTCTGGAACGCTGTCACCATGTGCGCGCCGACCATCACCGGATCGACAGTCATATGCGGCATGGCGGCGTGGCCGCCCTTGCCGGTGATGGTGATGTTGAACTCATCAGTCGCCGCCATGATGCCGCCCTTGCGGATGGCAAATTCACCGAGTGGCAGGCCCGGTATGTTGTGGAGCCCGTAGACCTCGCGGATGGCAAAGCGTTCCATCATGCCGTCGCGCACCATTTCACGCCCGCCGCCGCCGCCCTCTTCGGCTGGCTGGAAGATCACTGCGACTGCGCCACGAAAATTGCGGGTTTCCGCCAGATGCTGCGCCGCGCCGAGCAGCATTGATGTGTGCCCGTCATGGCCGCAGGCGTGCATCTTGCCGGGCACTGTCGACGCATATGGCAGACCGGTTGTCTCCCTGATCGGCAGCGCGTCCATGTCAGCACGCAGGCCGATCACCGGCCCGTCGCCCAGCCTTCCCTTGATGATGCCGACCACGCCGGTGCGCCCGAGGCCTGTGACAACTTCATCGCAGCCGAACGCCTTCAGCTTTTCAGCAACAAATTTTGCTGTCTCATGCACGTCAAACAGGATTTCCGGATGACGATGGAGATGGCGGCGCCAGCCTGTCACCTCTTCCTGCATTGCGACGGCACTGTTCAAAAGCGGCATTGTGGACCTTGCTCAAAAGAATTCTGGAAAGGCGACATTGGGCACTCTGCCATTTGCCTGCCACATACGCTAGATAGCGACTTGGCCGTGCGGCGGGAAGCCGTGGCGGCAAACATTCGAGTACCAACGGTCACATGATGCGGATTTCCGGCTCAGAAACATTGAACATCGCGTGTGCGGGGCTGCTCAGTCTGATGCTGTCGCTACAGTCCGGCACTGCGCGTGCCGGTGCCTCGATCCTTGTAGATGTGCAAACCGGCGCGGT
>JANPEK010000179.1:0-8446 GCA_031422915.1 Phyllobacteriaceae bacterium
GGAAAGTTTCCCGGATGTTCTCGGTCAGCGCGTCGACAAACGGCTCAAGTCTAACTGCGCCACTGCCCTTGGGCCTGAGTTCCGACCGCGCCAGTGGCGATTGCAGTTGCTCCACCACTGCATTTTGTAACGCCGTCTGAAAGTCAGGATAGTTGTTGAAGCCGATACGCGAGACGAAGCGAAGGATCGTCGGCGAACTGACGCCGGCCTTGGCCGCATATTCGGCAACGGTTTTCAAGCCGATGAGCGGATACTCGGTGATCAACGTTTGCGCGGCCTTGCGTTCGCCAGCAGGCATGCTGTCCAGAGTGTTGCTGATCCGCTCCGAAATACTGTCAGCCATTTTTGCCTCCCCCAAGCCTGTTCAGATTATGCTCGCATGAATGATATCGCGCAAAGTTTGCCGACTGGCGAAGAATGTCAATTGACAGGTGCGGAATTTCTGTATCAAATCTTACACAACGACCCGAAATAATAAACAACGTAATATACGGTACACAGGGTCGGGAGGGTGGCATGGGTTCTGTGGGGACAGGTCTGCCGCGTGCAGACATCGTCGCTTCGGTTGACCGGCGCGATGGGGCTGGATCGTTCCTTATCGTGTGTGATCACGCATCGAACCACATGTCGGCCGAATTTGGCGGCCTCGGACTCGAGGCCGCCGATCTTGCCCGCCACATCGCCTGGGATCCCGGCGCGCTTGGTGTATCGCGCCGCATGAGTGACAATCTCGATGCACCTTTGGTGCACTCCACCGTTTCGCGTCTGCTGATCGACTGCAACCGTCCGCTTGATGCGTACGACCTTGTCACGCCGATGAGCGAGGCGACGATCATTCCTGGCAATGTTGGACTGTCGCCCAGCCAGAGGCAGGAGCGGATTGAGCGGTTTTATGATCCGTTCCATGCGCAGATTGAGGGTGCTCTGCGGCCACGGCTTGCGAGCGGCATGCGCCCCGGCCTTATTGCCGTGCATTCTTTTAATCCGGTCTATCGCGGCGTGAAGCGACCTTGGGAAGTTGGCATCATCCATGATGAAGACAGCGCTTGGGCGCTTGGCATGGTTGATCTGCTGCGCGCGCGAACGAACTTCTTGGTCGGTGTTAACGAGCCTTATTCGCCAGCCGACCGCGTCTATTCCACGCTTGAGCGCCATGCGCGCTCGCGTTCTTTGCCCGCCGTCATGATTGAGGTGCGCAATGACGAAATTGCCAGTGAACAACAACAAGCATTTTGGGGTGATCTGCTGTCCGGGGTTGCCGATGCGGCTTTCCGGGAGTTGAATGAGACGGGGGCAGGCGTTGAGCCTGTTCACACAAAAAACTCAAACGGGTGAACACGGAGGGAATGATCCATGTCCATGGATAAATATACCGACAAAGACCATCATGAGGACGTCAAGGTCCTGCATGGAATGGGCTATGCGCAAGAACTTTCTCGAAGCATGTCGAAGTTTTCGAATTTCGCCATTTCGTTCTCCATCATCTGCATTCTGTCAGGCGGCATCAATTCGTTTGCACAGGCGATCTCGTCTGTCGGCGGGGCCGGTGCCGGGATCGGCTGGATTGTGGGATGCATCATATCCGGCATGTTTGCGCTATCGATGGCGCAGATCGCGTCAGCCTTCCCGACGGCCGGCGGGCTCTACCACTGGGGATCAATCCTCGGCAACCGGTTCTGGGGCTGGCTGACGGCATGGCTCAATCTGCTTGGACTGATCACTGTGCTGGGCGCCATCAACATCGGGACGGCCTATTTCTTTCAAGGCACGTTCGGTGGTCTGTTCGGCACGACTGGCGCTGATGGCGCGGTAACGCCGTGGCCGTCATCCGATATTGAAATCGTCATTTTTGTTGCAATCATTACGGTGATTCAGGCGGTCTTCAACCATATCGGCATCAAGGTCACGACTTTCCTGACTGATATTTCCGGATATATCATTTTTGTGACGACCGCAGTTTTGGTGGTCGCCCTTCTTTGGAACGCGCCGACGCTTGATATCTCACGGCTTTGGACGTTCACCAACTACTCGGGCGAAGCTGGCGCGAACGTGTTCCCGAGATCAGAAAGCATGGGCTATCTATTCTTGCTTAGCCTATTGCTCCCGGTTTACACGATTACAGGTTACGACGCGTCTGCACATACTTCCGAGGAAACCAAGAACGCCGCGACTTCGGTGCCAAACGGCATTGTCAGCGCGGTCATTTGGTCGTCTTTGGTGGGTTGGATCATGATCATCGCCATTACACTGGCGATTCCAGATATGAATGTTGCCGCAAGCCAAGGGTTTGGCATGTTCTTTGCCACGATGGATGCGGTCCTGCCGTCGGGCCTCAAGACCGTTCTTTACGTCGGCATTTTCATCGCTCAATTGCTGTGCGGCCTCGCTACGGTGACATCTGCCAGCCGCATGCTGTTCGCCTTCTCGCGCGATGACGGCATGCCAGTCGGATCCAAGGCGTTGGCGACTGTCTCGCCGAAATACCGCACTCCGGTGAATGCTATCTGGACGGCAACGGTGCTGTGCATTCTTTATGTGCTGCTGGCGATGTCGATCAAGGTTGGTGAAACGTCAATCTATGTGATCGTGGTGAACTCAACACTGGTGTTCCTGTTCCTGTCCTTCACGGTGCCGTTGATTGCCGGAATGCTCGCTTATGGCACAGCCAAATGGCCAACTCCCGGTCCGTGGGCAATGAGTGCCGGTGTCTACAAACTGGTTACGGTTTTGTCCGTTGTCGGCATGGCGATCATTCTGTTTATCGCCGTCGCGCCGCCAAACGAGCGCGTGCTTTACGTGGTTCTTGGCTTCCTCGTGCTGGCCTTGGTCCTGTGGTTCGCAGTCGAAAACCGCCGCTTCCAGGGCCCGCCAGTCGGTGATGCAATCAAGAAACGTCAGGCCGCCATCGCGGCAGCTGAAGCAGCCGTTGGCGAGCGCGCCTGAGTGTGACTGCAATCCATGCGGCCGGTTCGTACCGGCCGCATTTCAGTTTTAAGAGATCAACAAAGCGAGTGTGAAGCATGGCCGGGAACCTCAGTTTTGAGCAGTTGAAGAACGATATCGCTTCAGGCGAAATCGATACGGTTCTGGTGTGCATTGTCGACATGCAAGGTCGCCTGATTGGCAAGCGGTTCCTGGCCTCGTTTTTTGCAGAAACGGCCTATGACGAAACCCATGGCTGCAACTATCTGCTCGCCAACGACATCGACATGGAGCCGGTCCCCGGCTATCAGGCGGCGTCATGGTCCAAGGGCTATGGCGACTTCGTCATGAAGCCTGACATGACGACGCTTCGCCGCATTCCGTGGCTGGAAAAGACAGCCCTCGTCCTTGCCGATGTGCAGGACCATCATCACCATGAGGATTTGCCCCACTCACCGCGCGGCATACTCAAGAAGCAGATTGCACGGCTGAATGAGCGCGGTTGGATGGCCTATTTCGCCTCCGAGCTCGAATTCTTCCTGTTTGAGGAAACCTATGACAGTGCCCGCGCCAAGAAATGGTCGGACCTCTCCACCGCCTCGCCCTACATTGGCGATTATGTCATTCAGGTCACCTCAAAAGAAGAGCCCTATATGCGGGCTATCCGCAACGGGCTGAACGGTGCGGGCATTCCGGTTGAAAACTCCAAAGGCGAGTGGGGTCCGGGGCAGGAAGAGATCAACGTGCGCTATGCCGAAGCGCTCGACATGGCCGACAACCATGTCATCATGAAAAACGGCTGCAAGGAGATTGCCCACAACATGGGCAAGGCCATCACCTTCATGGCCAAGTATAATTTCGGCCACGCCGGCAACTCTTCGCACATCCACAATTCGATCTGGTCAGCCGACGGCAAGGAGCCGCTGTTCCTCGACAAGAGCAAACAGTTCGGCATGTCCGACCTGATGCGCTCGTGGGTCGCCGGGCAGATGAAATACGCCAAGGATTTCACCTACTTCCTTGCGCCCTACATCAATTCCTACAAGCGCTTTCAGGTCGGCACTTTCGCGCCGACCAAGATCATCTGGTCGGATGATAATCGCACTGCAGGCTTTCGTCTCTGCGGCGGCGGCACCAAGGGCATCCGCATGGAATGCCGGATAGGCGGCGCGGATTTGAACCCATACCTCGCTTTTGCCGCGCTGATCGCCTCAGGTCTGGCGGGCATCGACGAAAAGCTGGAACTGCAAACGCCGTTCGAGGGCGATGCCTATGCCGGCGCCAAGCTGACCGAAATTCCGAAGACTCTGCGCGAGGCGATCACATCGTTGGAAAATTCCAAAATGCTGCGCGGTGCGTTTGGCGATCACATGGTCGATCATTATCTTCACACCGCACGGTGGGAGCAGTTTGAGTACGATCGCCGCATAACCGATTGGGAGCTGCACCGCGGGTTTGAGAGATACTAAGTAAACTACTTAAGCACACTGTGTTGACATAACCTTACAGGTTGAGTACATCGTATCAGCAGAGGCGGTATCGCTTCCTGCAATACTCAACATGGAGAGAAAAGATGGGAAAGTATTCGCCGCTGCGTGATTTCCTTGCGAAACAAGGTAGAGAGTTTGTGCCAATGTCCTTTGAGGAAATTGAACATGTTTTGGGTGAAAGCCTGCCCGCGTCCAAACAGTATCCAGCTTGGTGGAGCAACAATCCGAGCAACAATGTCATGACCAGGGAGTGGATTGCGGCGGGCTATCAAACTGAATCGGTCGATATTGCAGGTGAGAAACTTGTTTTTCGGAAGGTTAAGAAGTCGAGCGCGCCCTTTTCGGCTCCACCGGGCGCTCCGTCTGCAAATGAAGTTTCCCACAAGAAAACGGCCGCGGGCCGATTGCCGTTTTTTGGGTTTATGAAGGGCAAGATGACCATTGAGCCAGGCTATGACATTACAAAGCCGATTGATATGGAATGGGAAAATTCCTACATCGGCGAAGATCGCATAAAATGAGTGATCTCGGGGAACTTTTGCTGGATACATGCACCATTATTTTTGGCGCAAACGGCACCGCCTTGAATGCTTCAGCTGTCACGGCGATTGAAACGGCGATTGACGATGGCGGCATCCGCATTTCCCCTGTCTCCGCTTGGGAACTCGGCATGCTGATGTCAAAAAACCGGATAGCCTCGACCAGTGAGCCGCTAGATTTTTTTAATCAGGCGCTCACCCGGACGCTTGCCAAGGTTTGCGAGCTGACGCCCGAAATCCTTGTCAGCTCATGCTATTTGCCAGGCGTGATTCATCGCGATCCAATGGACCGCATTCTGATTGCCACCGCTCGGGCGCATGATTTGACTATTGTCACCAGCGACCGTGCCATTCTCGATTACGGCGCTGCCGGTCACGTCAAAACACTCGAATGCTGAACATGGAGTCCGCTTAATTGGATACGGTCAAGCTCATTTCCCCCATCGACGGCTCGGTCTATGCCGAGCGTCCGATCATCACTGACAGTGCATTGGATGCAGTTGTCGCCAATTCCCGCTCGGCGCAGGAAAAGTGGATGCTTACCTCGTTTGACGAGCGTGGCAAACATTGCCTGAAATTCCTTGATGCGCTGCTGTCGATGAATGACGAGATCACCACCGAGATCGCCTGGCAGATGGGCCGTCCGGTGCGTTACGGTGGCGAAAAGGGCGGCGTTGAACAGCGGACGCGGTTTGTCGTCGGTGCCGCAGAAGAGGCGCTGAAGCCGATGATGGTGGAGGACAGCGGTTCTTTCCGCCGCTACATCAAGCACGTGCCGCTTGGCATCGTCCTGGTCATCGCGCCCTGGAACTACCCGTATCTGACGACGATCAACACTGTCATTCCTGCCTTGATGGCGGGCAATTCGGTGATCTTGAAGCATGCGGCGCAGACGTTGATTGTCGGCGAGCGGTTTGCCAAGGCGTTCGAGATGGCGGGCATGCCAAAGGGCTTGTTCCAGAACATTGTCATGAACCATGCGCAGACCGAAAAGCTGCTCGGCTCGGGCAAGATCGATCATTGCAATTTTACCGGCTCGGTCGCCGGTGGCCGCGCTATTGAGAAGGCGGCGGCGGGCACGTTTATGACGCTCGGCCTGGAGCTTGGTGGCAAGGATCCGGCCTATGTGCTGGCGGACGCCAATGTCGATGCTGCAATTGAAACGCTGGTTGACGGCGCGTTCTACAATTCCGGCCAGTGCTGCTGCGGCATCGAGCGCATCTATGTGCACGAAAAGGTCTATGACGAGTTTGTCGAAGGCGCGGTAAAGCTGACCAAGACGTATGTGGTCGGCAATCCGCTCGACCAGTCCACCACCATGGGCCCGCTGGCGCAGGCGCGCTTTGCCGATTTCATCCGCGAGCAGAAGGCTGAAGCGGTGCGCAAGGGTGCGAGCGCGCATGTCAATATGAAGGTCGACACGGATGTCGCGGGTTCGCCCTATATGGCTCCCGAAATTTACACCGGGGTCGATCACCAGATGAGCCTGATGCGCGATGAGAGCTTTGGCCCTGTCGTTGGCATCATGAAGGTGTGCGGAGATGAAGACGCTATCGCGCTGATGAACGACTCGCCGTACGGCCTCACGGCTTCAATCTGGACACAAGACATCGAGCATGCTGCCGCCATCGGTGATCGCGTCGAGACCGGAACCGTGTTTATGAACCGCTGCGATTACCTCGACCCGGCGCTGGTCTGGACCGGCGTCAAGGAAACCGGCAAGGGCGCGTCGCTCTCGGTGCTCGGCATTCAAGGCATGACACGGCCCAAGTCATATCATTTGAAGGTGCTGTCCTGATGCCCGGCTTTCGCGCCTCCATCCCCGCCGTCGCCAGCATTCTCGTCGATGATGAGCGCACCCGTGTCACCCGCTGGGATTTCGAACCCGGTGCTGAAACCGGTCATCATGTGCACGGCATGGCCTACATTGTCGTGCCGATGACGGATTTGAACATTCGTATCGAAGACGCGTCCGGCGTCAACGACCGGTTTGTGTCCGCCGGAGCCGCTTATTCACGCCCGACCGGCATCGAGCACAATGTCATCAATGCCGGACCTTTACCGATGAGCTTCATCGAAGTCGAAATCAAATAGTCAAAGAAGAAGACCAATGTCCAAACTCGTCTCCAAATGGAACTACCCGACCACCGTGCGTTTCGGTGAAGGCCGCATTTCTGAACTTGCGGAAGCCTGTCTGTCTTCCGGGATCACGAACCCGCTTTTTGTTACTGATCCCGGCCTTGCAAAGATGCCGATTGTTGCGGATGCGCTGAAGGTTTTGGCCGACGCTGGCGTGAAGTATGGTTTGTTCCATGACGTACAGCCCAATCCGGTTTCGGCCAATGTTGCAGCGGGCATAGAGGTGGTGCGCGCGGGCAAGCATGACGGCGTGATTGCTTTTGGCGGTGGTTCGGCTCTCGATGCTGCGAAAGTCATCGCCTTCATGGCCGGGCAGACGCGGCCGATGTGGGACTTTGAAGACGTTGGCGACTGGTGGAGCCGTGCTGATCCCGCAGGCATTCTCCCCGTCATCGCCGTGCCGACGACGGCTGGTACCGGCTCGGAAGTCGGCCGCGCGGGCGTCATCACCAATGAGGAAACCGCAACCAAAAAAGTCATCTTCCATCCGAAGATGATGCCGGTGATTGTCATTGCCGATCCGGTGCTGACCTCCGGCATGCCGCCGTTCATTACGGCGGGCACCGGCATGGACGCCTTGGCGCATTGTTTGGAAGCCTATTGCGCTCCGGGCTATCACCCGATGGCTGACGGTATAGCCATTGAAGGCATGCGGCTGGTGTTTGAAAACCTGCCAAAGGCCTTCGCCAACGGCAAGGATCTGACCGCCCGCGCCCACATGATGTCCGCTGCCGCCATGGGCGCGACTGCATTCCAGAAAGGGCTCGGCGCGATTCACTCGCTGTCGCATCCGATCGGCTCGCTCTATCATACGCACCATGGCATGACGAACGCCGTGTTCATGCCCTATGTTTTGGACTTCAACCGCGCGGCCATTGAAGCGCGCATTGAACTGGCGGCGCGTTATCTCGGCATCAAAGGCGGCTTCGACGGTTTCCGCAAAGCGGTCATCAACTTGCGCAAGGAGCTGAAAGCCCCGCACACGCTGAGCGGTCTCATCAAAGGCTTTGCCCCGGACAAGAAGCGCAAGGCGCTGATCTGCGACATGGCGATGGTTGACCCTACGGCAGGCGACAATCCTGTGAAGCTGACGAAAAAAGGCGCGATGGAGATATTGGAGGCGGCGATGGCGGGGTGAGAATTGCCTTGCGGTTGTGGATTTCGATTCCAGAATTGCACGGATGACGTGGTTCAACACCACCGCTTCCCGCAATTTGTAAGCTGTCCTCCGGTTATCAGAGCGCCGAAAAGCCCGTCAATTTGACAGCGCCCTCTTTTCGGTTAACCTTGCGTCAAGGGTGCAATAAACAGAACGGCCCAGACACCCTCGCAACAAAACAGGGCCAAACGGCGGAT
>JANPEK010000180.1:0-18395 GCA_031422915.1 Phyllobacteriaceae bacterium
GATCTGTGTGCCGGCGTCGGGTGCAGTTCCGCCGGGAGCTCCGGGTGCGGCCGGGAACTGGGTGCCATCGGTGACCGGCGCAGTGGCTGTTACCGGTGGCGGCGATGACGGCGCGGGCAACTGGCTCTGCTGCACATTTCCGGCTGGAGCTGCTTGAATGGGCTCGTAATTTGTGTTGATCCCACTGATCCGGTCGCTCTGGCAGCCTGCCAAAAGCACTGTGGTCAGTAGAACGGTGGTCAAGCTGACCTTTAAAGTCCGCATCGGAACAAACTCCCCAAGCGCCGGTCAGCGACACTTTTGCGCTGCGGCGAATTCACGTTGGCAGAATAAATGGCCAAGTTGTGACAAATGCAACCCAAAACGGCAATTATACGGCGTTGACGGCCATTTTGCCACTTGGCTGTTGCAACAATGTGGCGCGACGGTCTCAAATTGAGACACCAAAGGACTATGGCGGACGCAGAATCAGTTCGGCTTGAGCGATGCGGCCACACGTTGAGCAACGACTTCCCCCGACAAACGCGCGCCGCCGCAGGTCTGGATCAGCGGTCCGGCCAAGGCTTCCCCGGCAAAATGAATGCGCCCATCGACCGGTTCGGCAAGAATGTCGCGCGCCTCGGCCCTGCCGGGCCTTGCAGCAGCATAGGCCCCGCGCACGGTGGGTTCGGCACCCCAGTTGGTCATCATCGAGCGGCCAACGGACTTGCGGACGTCCGAGCCGAATATGCCGGCAAGCCGGTCAATCGCAAAATCCCGCGCCGCCTGTTCGCCGGCGACCGACAATTCCCAAGCAAAATCGCCGCCGACAAAGCCGATCATCAGGTCGATATCAAACGGAAAGCACAGGAAATACATGTCATGGCGCGCGGGACGCTCAATCAAGAGGTCTTCAAACGGCTTCAAGCCAAACCGGCCACCTGAAATTTCGAGCGGAATCTTTGTCAGCATGCCCATTGGCAGGTCGAAGAACGATTCCATGTAACTGAGTGGCAATTCCGGATGGAACTCGATATCGCCGAATGCGAGAACGCCGGTCGAGACAGTGATGATGATCCGGCTGCAACGGAGACTGCCGCGTGCGGTTTCGACTAGAATCTGCCTGCCTGACCAGTCAATCCGCTTGACGGGGGTATTCAGTTCCACCGGCACGTCCGCGCCCCACCGCGCGACCAGTGCGCCGAACCCTTGCTTGGTGAAATAGTTGGGCTCAAGGTCGGCGGCGCGGCGAAAATCCTCTATCGAAATTTCATCCATATCCTGACCAAAATCCATTGGACCCGAATAGGTGGCCACGGCACGCGCGCCATGCCCTTTGGCCAAGATCGCCGACAGGCGGTCGTCCGCACCGCGATAAGCTTCGAGATCGTCGTGAAATTTGCCGTCCGCAGCGCTCATGCGTTCCAAATCCAGCATGTCAGCCTTGCGTTTGCCGAAGTAGAGATGGTCGAGCGCGAGATCATGATACTGCATGGTCCAGTCTGCGGCTCTCGCTTCCGGATAGAATGGATTGCGATCCGCAGCATGCAGCCAAGCGCAGCCAATGTCGAAAGGTATGCCGAAATGCTCAGACGAGGTGTGCGCCCGTCCGCCAATGCGGTTCATCGCTTCGAGCAGCTTGAAGGACAGTCCGGCTTCTCGGCAGACTTTGGCTGCCGCCAACCCCGCCGCGCCCGCTCCGACGATTACGACGTCTACTTCGGTCATGCCGCATGCTCCCCGGAGGGAACTTATCGCGAGATTTACGGCACGACAATACGAACCGTTTGGCGACTGGACCGCAATTTAGTCGAGGGCACCTTTTTGCGCGAAGTGACGCGACAACCACAGCAGCGCGGCGGCGATGATGACCACGCTTGACAAAATAGCCACTTGGCTGGCCCCGATTGCCGCAAAGACGCCTTCTGTCAGATCGCCGACATAAAAAACAATATAGCCAATCAGCGAGATCACAAAGACCGGAACGGAAATGCGCTTTTTGAGAAGGAGCAGCACGCAGCCGACCAATCCGCCCAGGACGCCGACGGCAAAGGCGGCCGTCATCCAGACCGGATATCCAAGCATGATTGCAGCCTGCTCCGGCGTCAGGCCGGTTGCCGCAAGACTTTCCGGCGTTGCAGAAAGCGAACCCAAAAACTGCACAACGCCGAAAATATTCCAAGCCAATCCCAGCAAGGCGGCAATCCAGAATTAAACGGGGAGAGAGTGACTTCTGGCCGGATCATTCATCAATTCGCTCATCGTGACGTCTCCTTTGGATGGATTCGCAATCGGCGCAAAGGCCAATCCTTGCATTCACGATGAATAGATCCTATTGATTACATCTGCAATCAAAAAGATGAACGGAACGCATTTTGGTCAAAATCACAAAGGATGCGGCGCGGAAAAACCACGCGGGCATTTTGAACGCTGCAAGCATTTCGATACGCCAACATGGGGTTGGCGAAACCTCGATGGCGCACATTGCCAAGGCCGCCGGGCTGACGCACGGAGCCATTTACCGTCACTTTCCAGACAAGGATGCCTTGGTCTGTGCGGCCATCGAAAGCGGATTTGACACGATCGTTGACCTGCTGACAGACTTGAAGCAAGCCGTACAAGACAAGTCGGCTTACGTCGAAGCCTATCTCGGTCAAGATCACAGAGACCACTTTGTGTGGGGCTGCCCAGCAGCGCCTCTTGCCGCCGAAATGCATAGGCTTGACGAAAAGATACAGAAGGCGTTCTGCGACGGCCTCAAGCGCAATCTGGATGGGCTTGGCAGCCTGATCGATGGTCAAGATGCAAAGAGCGCCAGACAGGAAGCAATCACCACCCTGTCAACGCTTGTTGGCGCGATGGCTTTGGCAAGAGCGACAAAAGCCACTGACGCTGGTCTGTCTGACGAAATACTCGATACAGTCAGACAGCATCTGACCAAAGCTGCGTAGGCTCCGGCAGTTCAGGCAAGCCCGCGCTTGGCCAGCATCGCGGCAGTGCTCGGCATCTTGCCGCGAAAAGCTATGTAGGCATCTTCCGGGTCCATTGATCCGCCGGACGAATAGATGAAGCGGTGCAGGCGCCCGGCTGTTGCCGCGTCGAACGGGTCGCCCGTCTCTTCGAATGCTGCAAAAGCATCGGCGTCCAGCACTTCCGACCACATGTAGGAATAATAGCCAGCCGAATAGCCGTCGCCTGAATAGACATGGCCAAAATGCGGTGTGCTGTGCCTCATGACAACGGAATCGGGCATTTCAAGACTGGACAGCACTTCGGCCTGTCGGGCAACGGGGTCCGGATTGTCATTTCGCTGATGCGCATCCATGTCAACGACGGCCGATGAGACAAATTCAACCGTCTGGAAGCCCGAGTTGAAAGTGCGCGCAGCTTTCAGCCTGTCGAGCAATTCCTTTGGCATCGGCGCGCCGGTTTCGTGATGCAACGCATATTTTGACAGCACCTCCGGCACCATGAACCAGTGCTCGTAAAGCTGCGACGGCAGTTCGACAAAATCGCGCGAGACGGACGTGCCCGACAGCGAGGGCCAAGTGACATTGGATAACAGGCCGTGCAGCGCATGGCCAAACTCGTGAAACAATGTCCGCGCCTCATCAAACGACAGCAAATTTGATTGAGCCGCAGGCGCTTTGGCGAAATTCATCACATTGTAGATGATCGGCGTTGAGCCGCTGGCAAGCTTGTGCTGGTCCTGCAGACTGCTCATCCACGCACCGGATCGCTTGGAAGATCGGGCAAAATAATCGCCAAGAAACAGGCCGACATGCGCACCGGTTTTGTCTCGCACTGAGAACACGCGCACATCAGGATGCCAGACAGTAATGCCCTTGTGCTCTTCAAACTGCAGCCCGAACAGGCGCGTGGCAACGGCAAAGCAGGCCTCAATCACATTGCCAAGCTCCAGATGCAGCTTGATCTCGTCATCATTGAAGGCGTAGCGCTCCGCTTTGACCTTTTCGGCAAAGAATCTCCAATCCCACGGACGGATCTGGTGGTTCGAACCCTCGCGCGCCGCCAATTCCTGCAGCGCCGCTTCCTCACCGTGCGCATGCTTGACCGCACGGCCCCACACATCAGACAGAAGCGCGTTCACCGCTTCCGGTGTTTTGGCCATCGTTTCATCAAGCTTGAAGGCCGCGAAACTGTCATAGCCAAGCAGCTTCGCCTTCTCGGCGCGAAGCTTCAGTGTTTCAGCAACCACGGGCCGGTTGTCGTGTGCACCGTCATTGCCGCCGCGCTTGGTCCATGTGGTAAAGGCTCTCTCACGCAAATCGCGGCGCGTAGAAAATGTCAGGAACGGTTCCATGATCGAGCGTGACAGCGTGACTGCATACTTGCCCGTAAAACCCCGTTCCAAGGCCGCATTTGCCATCGCTGCGGTCAGCCAGTCCGGAAGACCATCAAGCTCGGGTCCGGCGTCGAGCACCAAAGCGCACTCTTTCTCATCCGCCAGAACATTCTGGCCGAATGCGGCACCGCCGGATGCCAACTGTTCATTGATCGCCGCAAGACGCTTCTGGTCAGCGCTGTTCAGCCTGGCCCCGGAACGGACAAAACCCTTCCAGCTTCTCTCCAGTGCCCGCATGGTCTCGCTGTCCAAACCAAGAGAGGCGCGGTTTTCGTAAAGCCGGTCAATCCGCGCAAACAAGGCAGCGTTCATCGAAATCGCCGAATAGTGCCGTGAAAGAGCTGGTGCCATCTCACGCTCGACAGCCTCAATCAAATCGTTGGAGTGCGCCCCTGCCCTCAGCCAGAAAATCGACGACACCCGAGACAAAGCATCACCTGAAAGCTCTAGCGCGGCAAGAGTGTTTTCAATCGTCGGCACGTCGCCTCGTGCGGCTATCGCATCAATCTCTTTCACGTGCGAAGCCATCGCCGCATAAAACGCAGGGGCGAAATGCTCATCGGACAAGGCAGCAAAATCCGGCGCGCCTTTGAAACCGGTCCAATTGGTCAATGGTGAAGTGGTCAAAGGCGAAGTGGCAAGATCCGTGTGATCAGTCATATCTTGAGCTCTCATATTTTGATCTCTATTGGCTTTTCGGGCGTGATGCCCAAATCGGACTTCTGTCGCTGTTTGGCAAGAGCTCTCAATGCCGCCAGCTGATTTGCGTTCACTGAACATGCAAAAAATTGTGGTACGACCGGTCAATTTGGTCGTCTGAGCGAATGAGTATTATCAGACTGTGGGTTGTCAATTATGTGGACACCATGCCAATAACTTCAAACACGGCTTTGCAAACACTTGCTGACAGTTTATGACAGCATGTGAACAGCGCTTTAGGTGATACATGTCACGATCCGCACGGCTACTCGACATCGTCCAGCGACTGCGTCGTCATCGCACTCCGGTCAGCGGACAAAGCCTGGCAACGGATATGGGAATTAGCGTCCGCACGGTCTACCGTGACATCGCAACTTTGCAGGCGCAAGGCGTTGAAATCGACGGCGAACCTGGTGTCGGCTATAGCCTGCGAACCGGCTTTTTGCTGCCGCAGCTGATGTTGTCAGAGAGTGAAATCGAGGCGTTGATGCTCGGCTCCCGCTGGGTCGCAGACAGCACAGATCATCAGCTGGCGCCAGCAGCACGCACTGCACTGGCCAAAATAGTGGCAGTACTGCCTGAAGATTTGCGTCCAACGCTCGATACCAACAAGCTTCGGGCAGCAGTAGGACCGAGAGCTGCGAGCCTTGGCGTTGACTTGGACGCGATCCGCACAGCGATACGGACAGAACATGTGCTGTTTATCGCTTACACCGACAGGGAGGGTCAGATCACCGACCGGTTTATCTGGCCCATTGCCTTGGGCGATTATGAAAGAGTGCTGGTGGTGATTGCCTGGTGCGAGACCAAGCAAGGCTTCCGGAATTTTCGCACCGACAGGATTGGCAGGCTGGACGTGACGGACATTCAATATCCAAAGCGCCGACAGGTGCTCCTCAAGGAATGGCAAAGGTCCGAAGACGCAGCCAACAGTCAGAGAACATAGTGCCAAAATGTGTCAGTATGATAAGATCATGAGACGGATACGCCTGTTCCAGCAACCTATTTTGGCTACCAATGCAGGTTGATTTGACCTTTGACGTTTCGACGTCTTCAGGCGAGCTTCGCGACAGAGCCCGGCCTGCGATTGCTGACGAGACTAGCAGGATACGCACCTGAACTATCGCATCTGCACCGATCAATTGATGGTGTGTTCAAAACAAAACTGACTTATCTCGATTGGGCCGCTGGAGTGGTTGGTTCTGGAGACTTCAGCTTGGCAGATACAACAAAGCCGCCTCGCGGCGGCCTTTGTCTGTTGCTGATTCCCTTGAAGGAAACTGGAGCGGGCGAAGGGATTCGAACCCTCGACCCTAACCTTGGCAAGGTTATGCTCTACCCCTGAGCTACACCCGCTCGAGCGTCCCTTGCGGGCCGCAGCGGTGGCTGTATGGCGCAAGAGGGTGGCGAATGCAACAGCAAAATTGGCGCATTCCGGATTCTGCTTGAGGCGCAGCCAGAGGAGCGCTACAGCGGCGCAGAGCGCATCAAACCACATTTTGGAATGGACATGACAGAGCCTACCAGCCCGAAAACGCCTGAACAATTGTTCGCATTTCTCGAAGAACTAGGAATACGGGTCAAATCCGTGACCCATCCGCCGCTTTATACGGTTGCCGATTCGCAGAGTCTGCGCGGTGAAATCGAAGGCGGGCATACGAAGAACCTGTTTCTGAAGGACAAGAAAGACAGCTTTTTCCTTCTGTCCGTCGATGAGGAAGCCGTGGTCGACCTTAAAACCATCCATCATGTGATCGGCGCGTCAGGCAAAGTCTCTTTCGGCAAGCCGGAGGCACTTATGGCGCTGCTTGGCGTCTCCCCCGGCGCAGTTACGGCATTCGGTCCGATCAACGACGCGGACGGCAAGGTCAAAGTGTTCCTCGACAGCGGACTGATGCGCCACGACATGGTAAACTGCCATCCGCTGGTCAACACAGCGACAACATCGATTTCATCGGTTGATCTCGTCAAATTCCTCAAGGCGACCGGACACGAGCCAGTCATCTTGAAATTGACCGCAGAAAGCCCGAATTGAGCGGCAATAACAATTATCCCTTGGAGCGACGGCCATGAGCGGTGACAATCCCTACAGCGGCGTTTCGGGCTATGGCTCGAGCCAGTACAATCAACAAGCGGCAGAGCAGCCTGTCGTCACTGAGACCGTCGCAATCACTGGCGGACATGTCAAAGATACCTCGACACAGGCGTTTCCGCAGGATGTGATCGCCGAATCGCGCAAGCAGCCGGTGCTGGTCGATTTTTGGGCACCCTGGTGCGGTCCGTGCAAGCAGCTGACACCGGTCATTGAGAAAGTTGTCAATTCGTCCGGCGGGCGCGTCAAGCTGGTGAAGATGAACATTGACGATCATCCGGCAATTGCCGGTCAACTGGGTATTCAATCAATCCCGGCGGTCATTGCTTTCAAGAACGGCCAGCCGGTCGACGGGTTCATGGGTGCGATCCCCGAGGCAAAAATCCGCGAGTTTGTCGACAAAGTCGCCGGGCCGGACAAAAGTGCGGTAGATACCGCAGCGGCACTGGTTGCGGCAGCAGATTCGCTGAATGCCGGTGACATCGAAGGCGCGCTGCACGTGTTCTCCGCCATTGCCGCGCAGGATCCTGACAATGAGAAAGCGCTCGCAGGTCTTGCAGAATGTCTCATTGCCGTTGGCGACATTGCGCAGGCACGCGATGTTTTGGCGACAGTGCCGGAGGCCAAACGCAAGGCGGCAGAGGTCATTGCTGCGCAAACCAAGATCGAGCTGCACGAAAAAGCCGCTGAGATCGGCGACCCGCGCGCACTGGAAGCCAGGCTTGCCGCAAATCCGAAAGATCATCAGGCGCGGTTCGACCTTGCCATGATTCTCAATGCCCAAGGCTCCCGCGACGAGGCGGCTGACCATTTGCTCGCGATCATGAAGGCTGATCGCACGTGGAGCGACGATGGCGCGCGCAAACAACTGGTGCAATTGTTCGAGGCTTGGGGCCCGATGGACCCGTCCACGCTGACCGCGCGGCGCAAACTCTCCGGACTTTTGTTCTCTTGAGGCGCTTAATCGACAAAATGCTTGAGTTTGGCGAAGCCCGCCCCATGTTTGGATGGAAGCTTTGAGGTCAGTTCCATGCGGGTCGGCAATTGTTCATATGTGAATGCAAGTGACATACCGGATACAATCCCGGTGTTTCCGCTGTCTGGCGCTTTGCTGCTGCCAGGCGGGCAAATGCCGTTGAACATCTTTGAACCGCGCTATCTGGCGATGATCGATCATGCGCTGGCGGGCGACCGGCTCATTGGAATGGTGCAGCCAGCGCTTGACGGCAATGAGAACGGGCTGTGCAAGGTCGGCTGCATTGGCCGCATTTGTTCCTATACCGAGACTGGCGACGGCCGCTACCACATCACGCTGGCAGGTGTCTGCCGCTACCGGATCATTGAGGAAACATCAGCCAAGGCCCCTTGGCGGCAGGTGCGCATTTCGCCATTTCTGGCCGATCTGGAAACGCCGGACGGCAAAGAGGTTGACCGCACCTCGCTTCTGAAAGCATTCAAATCCTTTCTGGACGCAAACAGCATGGATGCAGACTGGGAAAGCGTCAACCGCGCTGACAACGTCATGCTGGTCAACGCCTTGTCGATGATGTCACCTTACGGACCAGCGGAGAAGCAGGCGCTCCTTGAGGCGGCAGACCTGAAGGCCCGCGCCGAAACGCTTGTCGCACTCACCGAAATCATGCTGGCCCGCAACGGTGATACGGGAACGACGCTGCAATAGGGCTGCCCATACCGTTATGCGTTCGTGGTCTGACAGCTCGGAACGTTAAGTCCGGCTTGACGGTGATGGCTTGCGCGGGGCAGTCTGGCACCTCGTCAGGATATGCCGATGCCCGAACGAAAACCGCTTGAAATTGATCCAAAACTGCTCGAACTTCTGGTTTGCCCGCTGACCAAGGGTAATCTTGCATACGACCGTGAGCGCAACGAACTCGTCTCCAGACTTGCCCGGCTCGCCTACCCTGTGCGCGACGGCATTCCGATCCTGCTGCCGTCTGAGGCGAGGGTGATTGAAGAGTAGGCGCTTTGCGAAGGCTGCACCAGACCAACTCAGCGCGCCTCCTGCACCCCAAGAATGCGTGACAGCCGCCGTCCGCTTTCTGCGATTGCGGAGGCGTCCGACAACGCGTGACCAAGCACGATGCCGCCCTGCCATTCGACAACTGCGGCGCGACCGGCAACAAGCGCCAATGCAGGACGAAGCCCGGTGCGGCCGGACTCGGCAGAGACAAAGCCGGCAATCAGCGTGAAGACTTCACCGGCTTTTGCAGAAGCAGCAGGTGCATCGGTCCTGAACTCGCGCACAGCGGCGGCAACAGGACAGCCATGTGTCAACCGGGCTTTCTGCGAACTGACCAGTCGCTGCGCCAACATTGCAAGCCGCCTGTGCGGATCAGGAGACGCGGCTGCGATATCGTCGAGCATATCTTGCGTGTCTTCTGCAAAGCCTGAAGCCACCGCATAGGCCACATCGGACTTGGTCTTGAAATAATAGTAGAGATTGCCAACCGGAATGTCCGCCGCCTTGGCGATGTCTGCAAGACTTGACCTGTGAAAGCCGCGTTGCCAGAAAAGCCGCGCTGCCGACGAGACCAGAGCTTCGCGGTTTCGCACACCTTTTGCAGGAATTTCACTCATTCTCGCGCCGATTCAGTCGATTGACTGATTAGCAGTGCGGCATGGCGGCATTTTTGTAAAGTTTGGCGGGTGCCGCCCCAGAGCCCCAGATCAACTTTTCTCTTGCGCCCGCCCCAAATCCGGTCTGAATCACAGCCAATCCAAGAGGTACGTCACGCATGATTATCAGACCTGCCTGCGAAAGTGACATCACTGATATCACGATGATCTACGAGCACGCGGTGCTTCATGGCACTGGCACCTATGAGCTGGACCCGCCCGATGAGGCCGAAATGTTGCGCCGGTACCGGCACATTACAGGCAACGGTTTTCCTTGGTTTGCAGCAGAAGAAGCGGGCGTCGTGCTTGCCTACGCCTACGCATCACCATTCCGCACGCGCCCGGCCTATCGCTGGGCAATCGAGGATTCGGTTTACGTTGCGCCTGAAGCCAAGGGCAAAGGCACCGGCAAGCTGTTGTTGCAGGCGCTGCTGGACAGGTGTGAGGCGCTTGGCTTTCACCAGATGATCGCCGTGATTGGCGATGGAAAAGGCAACAAGGGATCGGTGGCGCTGCATCAATCGCTCGGTTTCAAACTCTCCGGCACAATTGAAGGCTCGGGTTTCAAGTTCGGCCAATGGATCGACACGGTCATCATGCAAAAATCTCTGAACGGCGGGCTGGATCACCTGCCGGATCAGGTGAAGTTTCCAGCATCCGACTGGAAAAGCCTTTAGCCTTCAACAAGCCGCAAGCTCTTGTCAAACACGCGGAGGACCGGATCAAGCTCGTGGCCGCGCTTCAAGATCAGACCATTGGTGTTCACCACGCTGAACGCACCTTGTTTGCGGGCAAGGCGCGGGGTTTTTTCAATTCTGAACAGAGGCGTTTCGCTGGCGCGCCGGAACACGGAGAACACAGCACAATCCTTGAGACTGTCGATGGCATAGTCTTTCCACTCGCCAGCCGCGACCATCCGTGAATAAAGATTGAGAATGGCCATCAGTTCCCGGCGATCAAACATGACCGGCATGGCGGACGTCCGTGCCGAATCAAGTGCAATCAGGTTTTGCGCTTCGGGATCGCCAAGACCCCCGCTATCATCCATCAGCTGCGTCCGTCTCTGTTCTGTTGAGGCAAAAGGTGAACCCTCAATAACGCTTTGGCAAGGTAAAACACGGCGCCAATCGGCGAAAACTGGTAGAAAAGCAGCATACGCTGGCAAATTTCAAACTGTTGTACGGGTTGGCAATCAATATAGCGGCATCTTGATTGCAGCATTCTGAGAATAATCGAACTGCACCCGACCGCGCTTTCGCCGGTGGAGACCCCCCGATTTCACCTGCTTGAAACAAACTGTCGCACGGTGTGATTTGCCGCCACGGATTCGCCGCATTTTCGCCAAACCGAAGCCTTGATCGGAAACGACCATTCAATTGTTGCCTGAGACGGTCCGGTTAGCCCAAGCGCCGAACCCCAAGCCCCCCGCCCTCGGCGCCGAGGCTTACCGGACCACTCTCCGTGTGGCGACACGAAATATCTTGGCCGGCGGTTGCGCCGGCTTTTTTTGGCACTTATGTATCCAACCCGGAAACAAGCGCGGCACCAATGATTTCACCCGGAGTGCCTTCTGTCGTTACGCGCTGAAGAATGACGGCGCAGCCATAGCCTTTTTTGGCCAGATATTCCTTCTTTGGCAGTTCTACGACAAGGCTTTCGCCTTTCCACATGCCAAGCGTCTGCACCTGCATAACCGCATTGCGGTACTCGATCTTCTTTCCACTGTTCTCGCCACGCTTGATGTCCACAATTTCGCGAGATTCAAACACCACCAGAACCAGATTGGCGTCACCTTTGCCCGTGCCGGCATTCACAACCAACGTGTCATTTTTGATCTTTGCCGAAACATCCACGGCAAGACCGCCGGTGCCTGCCGCATCCATCACTTGGAAGACCGCCTCAGGCGACCCTGCCGCGACAACATCCTTGCCGTTGACGATCATCTGCGGCGTATAGACCTGACGGGAGTTCAAGCTCTTGGCGTAGGCATACTGGCGTTTGGTCGATTCAGGGCTCGAAAACGTGTCCTTCCAATTCAGGTAATTCCAATAATCGACGTGAAATGCGAGGCCCAGCACATCGCCGCGCATGATGACCTCACCCAAAACCTTGTCCGCAGGCGGGCACGATGAACAACTCTGGCTGGTAAACAACTCCACCACGCCGCGCACAGGTTCAGCATGAGCGGAAGGAACACCAGCCAATGCGGCCAACAGGAGTGCGCCAAGCGCAGCATTTCGTTTCATAGCCAACCTCATCTTTCACGATGAACCTAGTCGGCTGCGCTTACAACAGAAAGTCACGTTGCAGTGAGACAGAAGTGCTCTGCGAGCCGCAAAATCGTGACTTGACAAAACATACCGTTTGGTATGGAATTACGCGATGGAACAATCGCAACCCAAGCTGCACAAGTCGCGCCAGAAGATTTTGGATGCAGCGGTACGACTGATCCGAATGAAGGGTTATGCGGCGACCTCGGTGGATGATCTGTGTACCGAGGCAGGTTTGACCAAAGGCAGCTTCTTTCATCACTTCAAGGACAAGGAAGCGCTTGGCGTGGCCGCAGCGCAGCACTGGACGGCGATGACCGCGCCATTGTTCGAGGGCGCGCCGTACCATGGCGGAGCATCGGCACTTGAGCGCGTTTTTGCGTACATTGATTTCCGCAAGTCGATCATAAGGGGCGAACTGGCGGATTTCACCTGTCTTGCCGGAACGATGGCGCAGGAGCTGCACACGTCGCACCCGGCTGTCGCGCGGGCAAGCGGTGATGCAATTACCAGCCATGCGGCAACGCTGGAAGCGGACATTCAGGCGGCAATGGAGGAAAGCTGCAAGACATTCGGCTTCAGCGCCGAAAGCCTTGCAATCCATACGCAAGCGGTGCTGCAGGGCGGTTTCATTTTGGCAAAATCGACAGGCGACCTCGACCACGCGCGGGACGCTGTCGATCACCTGCGTCGCTATATCGAATTGCTGTTTCAAGACCGCAGCGTGGCACCAGCCGTCTCACGCGTTCAACACGACAGTCCATTGGCTGACAACAAAAACCCGGGAGAACGAACATGACCAACGCCATCCGCACCTGCCTCTGGTTCCGCGACGGTCGCGGCCAAGAAGCCGCCGCTTTCTACTGCGCGCTCATCCCCGGCAGCAAGGTCGAGCGGACCTTCACCGGCGATGCCGGGCAGGGAACCTTCTCCGTGATCGATTTCACGCTGGGCGGCGTGCCCTACCAGATCCTCGACGCCGGACCACATTTCATGCTGTCAGAAGCGGTCTCGATTTCGGTTGAGACGCCGGATCAGGCGGAGACGGACCGGCTGTGGGCGGCGCTGACCGCAGATGGCGGCAGCGGGAGCGTTTGCGGCTGGCTGAAGGACCGCTACGGCGTGTCATGGCAGATATTCCCCAAGCGCCTGACGGAACTGACGCTGAGCTCTGACAAGAAGGTTTCCGAACGGGCGATGGCGGCGATGATGAAGCAGGGCAAAATCGATATTGCTGCAATCGAGGCGGCCGTAGCGGGCTGATCACTGCCGCTCAATAGTGTTCGACAAGGAGTGAAACCATGACCAACACATTCATCTGGTACGACGTGATGACCACTGATGTGAAAGCGGCTGAAGAATTCTATGCAAAAGTTGTTGGCTGGCGCTGCCAGGACTCCGGCATGCCGGGGCAACCCTACACGCTGTTGATGAACGGCGATGTCTCGGTTGGCGGCATCATGGCCATCCCGGAGGAAAACAAGGGCATGCCGCCAATGTGGATGGGCTATATCGGTGTGGATGACGTTGATGCCTTTGCTGTGAAGGTCACTGAGGCAGGCGGCAAAATTCTGAAAGCGCCGCAAGATATTCCCGGCGTCGGGCGTTTTGCCGTCGCCGCTGATCCGCACGGCGCGGGCTTCATCCTGTTTCGTGGCAACGGCGAGGCCATGCCCGCCGCACCGTTCATGGCCAAAGGCACTATCGGCTGGAACGAGCTGCATGCCGGCAATCTTGACGAGGCTTGGGCGTTCTATTCCGGCCTGTTCGGCTGGCAAAAGGGGTATGGCCACGACATGGGTCCGGACTACGGTGTTTACCAGACCTTTGGCGAGACCAGCGAGCCTCCCGGCATGGGTGGCATGATGAAAATGATGGCGAATTCACCCATGCCGCATTGGACCCATTACTTCAGCATCGGCGATATCGATGCAGGCGCACGGCGCGTCAGGGACAATGGCGGCACCGTGGTGATGGAGCCGCACGAAGTGCCGGGTGGCACATGGATCGCCCCGTGCATCGACCCGCAAGGCGCGCATTTTGCGCTGATTGGCAACAAGGTTTGAATTGAAAGCAACTGAACCTGAAGGAGGAAAAGATGGCATATGTAGATGGCTTTGTGGCGGCAGTTCCCACAGCAAACCGCGAGGTTTACCTTGAGTACGCCAAGAAATTTGATGCCCTGTTCGTGGCGCACGGGGCACTGAGTGCCGTGGAATGCTGGGAGGACGACGTGCCCGAAGGCAAGGCAACCTCGTTCAGCATGGCGGTGAAACGCGAGCCAAATGAGAGCATCCTGTTCTCGTGGATCACATGGCCCTCAAAGGAGGCGCGCACCGCAGCGTGGGAAAAGCTGATGCAATTGCCTGAAATGCAGCCGGGCGCCAGCCCGATGCCGTTTGACGGCAAACGCATGATCTACGGCGGGTTCGACGTCATTCTGGAACTGTGATTCAATTTACGGGCCGCAAGGTTTTCCGGGCCTGGACCCATCCACTCACAGCAAGGCCCGACGCTCAAGCTGCGAGGAACAAAGGACTCTGAAAATGGTTTACATGGATATGTTTGTCGGCCGTATTCTGAACGAGAACAAGGAAATGTACGAATCCTACGCCAGCAAAATGCAAGCGCTTTCACTTGAGGCCGGAGCGCTTTCGGCCAGTGCATGCTGGGACATTGAGCACCCGCAAGGCATGCTCAACTCCTTGGCGGCAGCGGTAAAAGTGGAGCCGGGGGAAACGCTCGTCACCCGTATCGTCCGGTGGAAGTCAAAGGAAGCGCGGGACGCCGGATGGGCTGAAATAATGAGTAATGCGGAAATGCAGTCCGGATCAATCCCGATACCCTTTGACCGCACGCAGGTCTATTACGCCGCCTTCGAAGAATTGTGAGGCGCGCCATGGTCAAGGATTCAATCAAGGCATCGAAACTGAAAATCGAAAACGTGTTGCAGCCCGGCAAGACCTACAATGTCGATCCTGTAAAGTTCGATGCAATGAAGGCAGCCATGCTCAAGGTTGTGCTACCCTCATCTCCTGGCATGACAACCGCAGAAATCCGGGAGGCAGTTTTGCCGCTGTTGCCGCAAGACCTCTTTCCGGGCGGCGACAAGGCCGGCTGGTGGGTCAAGGCGGTGCAGCTCGACCAAGAGGCGAAGAAAGTCCTGGTACGATCAACAAAGCCGCCTGTGCGGCTGTGGAAGGTTTGATGAGGGGGTGACGCGGAGTTTTGGCCGCGACTGTGGACAGGTTTCATGCGTCAACGCTGTTTGGCGCTGCGTCCAGTAGCCTCGCCACCAACCCTTCCGGCTCAGCGATGCCCCTCATCGTCCTGCAGACCTTCGTGACACCTTCTCGCCGCAAGTGGAGGGGAGGCGGGAAGTTAAATCTAAGCCGCCAGATCCCGTAGCACATACTGCAAGATCCCGCCGTTCTTGAGGTACTCGACCTCTTCCAGCGTATCGATGCGGCAAAGGATGGGGACGTCTTTGACCGAACCGTCGCCGTATGTGACAACAGCCGTCATCTTCTGGCGCGGCCGTGCGGCGGCGATGCCTTCAATGGTAACGGTCTCGTCTCCTGTAAGGCCGAGAGACGTCCAGCTCGTGCCCTCTTCCAGCGTGAACGGCACGATGCCCATGCCGACGAGGTTCGAACGGTGGATGCGCTCGAATGACTGCGCGATCACGGCGCGGACACCGAGGAGATTGGTGCCCTTGGCAGCCCAGTCGCGCGAGGAGCCGTTGCCATATTCAATGCCGGCGAAGACGACGAGAGGCACGCCTTCCGCTTTGTATTTCATCGCAGCGTCGTAAATCGACATCTCTTGCTTTGACGGGTAGTGGATGGTGAAGCCACCCTCCTTGCCATTGGGTCCGAGCATGAAGTTGCGGATGCGGATGTTGGCGAAGGTGCCGCGCATCATCACTTCATGATTGCCGCGCCGGGTGCCGTACTGGTTGAAATCCGCCACAGCGACCTGGTTGTCGGTAAGATATTTGCCGGCCGGCGATGCGGCCTTGATCGAGCCAGCCGGAGAAATATGGTCGGTGGTGATCTTGTCGCCGAACAGGCCGAGCACACGCGCGCCCTGAATGTCCGAGATGCCGCCAGCGGCAGCGCTCATGCCGACGAAGTAGGGCGGATTTTGCACATAGGTGGACTTGTCATCCCACTCATAAGTCTGACCGGCCGGAACCTTGACCTTTTGCCAGTTGGCATCGCCCTTGAACACGTCGGCATATTTTTCAGCAAAAATCTTCTTGGTCACGTATTTTGAGATGAATTCCTGAATTTCCTTGGAAGTCGGCCAGATGTCTTTGAGGTAAACCGGGTTGCCCTTCTTGTCAGTGCCGAGCGGCTCGGTGGTCAGATCCATGGTGACAGTCCCAGCCAACGCATGCGCAACCACCAACGGCGGCGAAGCAAGATAGTTTGCCTGCACATCCGGCGACACGCGGCCCTCAAAATTGCGATTGCCGGAGAGGACGGCAGCGGCAATGAGGCCCTTGTCGTTGATGGTCTTGGAGATGGCTTCCGGCAGTGGACCCGAATTGCCGATGCAGGTCGTGCAGCCAAAGCCGACGAGGTTGAACCCTAGCTTGTCGAGATCTTTCTGCAAGCCGGAATTGGCGAGATAGTCGGCAACCACCTGTGAGCCGGGAGCAAGCGACGTCTTGACCCACGGTTTGCTTTTCAACCCCTTGGCGAGCGCGTTGCGGGCCAGAAGCCCGGCCGCGATCAAGACGCTTGGGTTGGACGTGTTGGTGCAGGAGGTGATCGCCGCAATGACTACATCGCCATGGCCGAGATCATAGTCCGTCCCTTCTACCTTGTAGCGCTTGGAGGCTTCCGCCGCCTTCTTATAGTCGCTTTCCATGGCGGCCGCGAATCCCGCAGGAATGCCTTCGAGCGCAACCCTGCCTTCCGGGCGCTTGGGGCCTGCCATGGACGGGACGACAGAGGCCAACTCAAGCTCGATCGTGTCGGTGAACACCGGATCCTTCGCGGACTTGGTGCGGAACAGGCCTTGCGCCTTGGAATATTTCTCGACCAGTTGCACGCGCGCCTTCTTGCGGCTTGTCGTGGTGAGATAATTCAGGGTTTCGCCATCAACGGGGAAGAAACCACAGGTCGCGCCATATTCCGGCGCCATATTGGCAATCGTCGCACGATCAGCCAGCGTCATGGAATCAAGGCCCGGGCCGAAGAACTCGACGAACTTGCCGACCACACCCTTCTTGCGCAGCATCTGCGTGACGGTGAGCACCAGATCGGTTGCCGTCACGCCCTCGCGCACCTTGCCGGTAAGCTTGAAGCCGATAACCTCCGGCAGCAGCATCGACTGCGGCTGGCCGAGCATCGCCGCCTCCGCCTCGATGCCGCCAACGCCCCAGCCGAGAACCGCAAGGCCGTTGACCATCGTGGTGTGCGAATCCGTTCCGACCAACGTGTCGGGATAGGCAATTTCGATGGTCTCGCTCTTCTTGCCTTTCTTGACCTTTTCCTTCGAGGTCCAGACCGTCTGCGCGAGATACTCAAGGTTTACCTGATGGCAGATGCCGGTGCCGGGCGGCACGACGCGGAAATTCTTGAACGCCTGCTGGCCCCATTTCAAAAAGCGGTAGCGCTCGCCATTGCGGGAATATTCGAGATCGACATTCTTCTTGAAAGCCTTGGCCGAGCCAAACTCATCGACAATTACGGAATGGTCAATCACCAGATCAACCGGCACCAGCGGGTTGATCTTCTGCGGGTTACCGCCAAGGTTCTTCATCGCATCGCGCATGGCAGCAAGATCAACCACGGCCGGAACGCCGGTGAAATCCTGCATCAACACACGGGCCGGGCGGAATGCGATTTCCTTGCCGGCCTTGCCCTTGTCACTGAGCCATGCTGCGCAGGCCTCAATGTCAGCCTTTTTCACAGTCGTGCCGTCTTCGGCGCGCAGCAGGTTTTCCAGCAGCACCTTCATCGAATAGGGCAGCAGCGAGATGCCGGCCAGCCCGTTCTTCTCGGCTGCGATCAGGGAATAGTAGACGTATTTCTTTGTGCCAACGGTCATGGTCTTGCGGCATTTGAAACTGTCGATGGCGGACATGGATGGATCTCCTTGATATGCAAAGGGCCGGTCACAGGTGAACTGGCTGGCACAGGCGGGTGCCATGGGTTTTCAGCTTGCAGGTGCGATCATTTCCGCGAAGTTCACCCGGCCCACCGGTTCAAGGCCGGCAGCCGAAGGATCGGCAAAAGGGTTTCCACGCCGACCGCTGGCATGGTTGCAGAAGGCTTAGACAATTTCGTATGGAGTGGAAAGGCCAACCAAGGTCAAAGATGCTGCGCTGCAAAAAAAT
>JANPEK010000181.1:0-3922 GCA_031422915.1 Phyllobacteriaceae bacterium
ACGCACCATTCCGTCTTCACGCAGATCTATCGGCACGATGCGGAAACCTTCGACCTGTTTGTCTTCCGCTCCCTTGCGCGGTCGTTTTGGCACACGCTGCAACGGGCGGCGGAGGAGACGGGGTATAAGGCGGTTTAGCTATTTACTCTTTACGTAACGCATAATTTCGCGTAATGACATGCTGTCATGATCGTCAGCTACCGGGACAAGCGCACTGAACGTTTTGCCGCCGGGGAGCATGTCCGGGACTTTTCCGGATTTGCTCGGCAAGCTGAAATTCGACTCGACCGGCTGGATGCGGCAGCAAACTTGAACGATTTACGGGCGCTGCCCGGTAACCGACTTGAAACACTGCGCGGCAACAGGTCTGGACAATATTCGATTCGCGTCAATGATCAGTGGCGCATCTGTTTTGAATGGCCGGATGGATCGCCCGGTCCGGTCAACGTTGAAATTGTGGACTACCACTGAAGGAGCCTGTGATGCCACGCACACCCATCCACCCCGGTGAACACCTTGCCGAAGAACTGCGGGAATTGAGCATGCCGGCTGCAGAATTGGCGCGCAACATCGAAGTCCCGGTCAATCGTATCACCGGCATCATCAATGGCCAGCGCAGCATTACTGCCGATACGGCGCTCCGCCTTGGCCATTGGTTCGGCACCTCGCCTGCATTCTGGATGAACCTGCAACAGCTTTATGAGCTGCGTATCGCCGAGAATGATGTGGGCGGCAAGATCTCCAAGCTTCCGCGTATGGAAGAGCGGAATTCAAAAGCTTCGACTGTTTCGATTGGTGCTGTGTAAGGACTGTGCATGGAAAAAATGGCACCGTGTCACACCTTCCACCCCACCCCCGCCACATAAGTCTGCCTGACCGCCCGGTCATCGCCCATCGTCTGCAAGAGAAACAACTCCTCCGAAAGCGTCGTCACCGTCTCCATCCTGAGCGCCATCGCCGAAGTCGCCCGCGCATCAAGCACGACAAGATCCGCCTCGCTCCCGACCTCCAGCGTGCCGATCTTGTCCTCCAGAGACAACGCCCGCGCGTTGCCCAGCGTCATCTGGTAGAAAGAGCGAAGCGGGTGGTAGCGCTGGCCTTGCAGGTTTAGCACCTTGTACGCCTCGTCCAACGTGCGAAGCATCGAATAGCTCGTGCCGCCGCCAATGTCCGTCGCCACCGCCACCCGCACACCTGCCCCGCGCAAGCGCGCCATGTCGAAAAGGCCGGAACCGAGGAAGAGGTTCGAGGTCGGGCAGAACGCCGCCACTGACCCGCTGTCTGCCATCGCCCCGGCCTCGCGATCTGACAAGTGAATGCTGTGGCCAAACAGGCTTTTTGAACCAAGAAGGCCGTAGCAAGCGTAGATGTCGGTGTAATCGAGCGCGTTGGGATAAAGCTCGCAGGCGTAAGCGATTTCGGCGTGGTTTTCCGACAGATGCGTCTGCACCAGACAATCCGGATGCTCCCGCGCTAGCGTACCCGCCGCCTCCAACTGTTCCGGCGTCGAGGTGATCGCAAAGCGCGGGCTGATCGCATAGATTTGACGGCTGCGCCCGTGCCACTTCTCGATCAGCGCCTTGGTGTCGTCGTATCCGGATTGCGCCGTATCCAACAGGCCGGGCGGTGCGTTGCGATCCATCATCACTTTGCCAGCAGCATTGCGCATGTTGCGCCGCTCGCTCTCAGTGAAGAAGGCCTCAGCGCTTTCCCTGTGCACCGAGCAATAGGCAACGGCGGTCGTCGTGCCGTGGTTGGTCAATTCATCAAAGAAGCACCGCGCGATCCGCTCGGCATGCGAAACATCGCGGAATTTCTGCTCCTCAACAAACGTGTATTTGTTGAGCCACTCAAGCAGCGCTCCGGCATAGGAGCCGACCACCTGCATCTGCGGGAAATGAAGGTGGGTATCAATGAAGCCGGGTGTGATGAGATGAGGACGGTGATCGACGATTTCCGCGTCTGGATGCGCCTTGCGCACTTCGGCAAAATCACCGCGAGCGATGATCATGCCATCAGCAACGGCAAGGCCACCGACTTCGACATAGCGGACGGCGGACGACCCTTCGCCCTCCATCGGCTCGTCAGTGAAATCCAGCAACCGCGCGCGATAAATGATGGTCATTGCGCAGCCCGGTTCGCCGCCTCATACCAAGCGACAATCGCCTTGCGCTCATCCGCCGTAATGTCGGTCACATTGCCGGGCGGCATGGCATGCGAACGGCCCGATTGCAGGTAAATCTCCCGCGCATGTGTCGCAATGCGGTTGTCATCATCCAGCATCACGCCCTTGGGCGGGTGATAAATGCCCTCCCAAACCGGCTCAGCAGCATGGCACATCGAGCACCGCCCCATCACCACATCCTTCGCTGCCGCAAATTCAGCAATTTCAACCAGCCTCGGCGAAAACACCGCAGCCTGCTCGCCACTCAGCACCTTCGGATTGGTCGACAGCCAGATGATGATGATGAACAGGATGGCCGACACTGCCCACGTCCAGTGCGGCTCGCCTTTGCGCGCATGAACGCTGTTGAAATAGTGCCGGATCAGCGCGCCGATCAGGAATATCAGCGAGGCGATGATCCAATTATATTCCGTGCCGAACGCCAGCGGATAATGGTTCGACAGCATGAAAAAAAGCACCGGTAAGGTCAGGTAATTATTGTGCAGCGAGCGCTGCTTGGCAATCTTGCCGTATTTCGGGTCGGGCTTCTTTCCCGCGATTAAGTCCGCCACGACGATCTTCTGGTTCGGAATGATGATCGCAAACACATTCGCCGACATGATGGTCGCGGTGACGACACCGAGATGCAGTAGAGCCGCACGGCCTGAGAACACTTGGACATAGCCCCAAGCCATCGCAATCATGAATCCATAGAGCAAGACCAAGAGCAGCCAGTCGTTCTCGCCCAAAGGCGACTTGCAGAGGAAATCGTAGACCAGCCAGCCAAGGAAAATCGAAGCCAGCGAAATGCCGATGCCCTGCAAGGGCGAAATGTCGAGCACGGTCTTGTCGATGAGGTAAAGCCCTGCTCCTGCATAATAAACGACGCACAAAAGCGCGAAGCCGGACAGCCATGTTGCATAGGATTCCCACTTGAACCATGTCAGATGCTCGGGCATCTCTGCCGGTGCCACGAGATACTTGCGGATATGATAAAACCCGCCGCCATGGACCTGCCATTCCTCGCCGTGCGCGCCTGCAGGCAGGTTCGCCACATGCCGCAGCCCAAGATCAAGTGCCACAAAATAGAAGGATGAGCCGATCCAGGCGATGGCGGTAATCACGTGCAACCAGCGCACGGCAAGCGCCAGCCATTCCCAGAAAATCACAAGATCGAGCATGTGCAGCCTATTCTGTCTTTTCAGGACAGTTTGCAGGCTTCAGCCCATTTTACAATTGCAAAAACGCAAGTCAGGACTCCCGACGCTTGGCTCAAAATTCAGTTTGATGGGTAGACTGGTGCGGCTTTCGAGAACCGGGGCAGAAAAGCTCCGGAAGCGCAGAAGATCGCTCCAGTTGGCCACCAAAGTGGATTTTAGAGCGTCGGTCGTTCAAATGGGATCAACTTGGACGCCGGTTTTCCGTGCCCTGGCCCAGTGTCCCGGCTAGGAGCGTGTCGCGACGCGGTGCAGGCACCGCGAGCGGCGCGCGACGAAGTCCGGGGCGCGGAAAAACAAGTCCAAGTGATTCCATTTGAACGACCGATGCGCTAGGCGACGTTTGCCAGCTGCCTTGTCGCATCACTGCTGCTGCGCTTGACCGCCTCTTCAAAGTCGTCGCGGGTCATTGCACCTGAATAAAGGAAGCCCTGAAATGTATCGCACCCTTGCGCCAGCAGGAATTTCTCCTGTTCAGGTGTCTCGACATGCTCGGCAACTGTCGAAAGACCCAGGGCTCTTGCCATGGCAATGATCGTCC
>JANPEK010000182.1:0-8227 GCA_031422915.1 Phyllobacteriaceae bacterium
TGATGGCAGCTTCCAGTTTTTCAAGCGCAAGCAGAACAAGGAAGATCAGCTGGTCACCGAAATTTCGCAGGATCAGGTCGAGCGATTTGATGCGCAGGCGATCAAGAACAAGAACGTTGTGCAGGCATCGTTGCGCAAGCCCAACAAGAAGACCTGGACGATAGACGCCAAGTTCGAGCCGCAGACCGTGGCTTATACAGGTTACAAGCCCGGCACGATCGTCATCGATCCGCAGCAGAAGTTCCTTTATCACGTGCAATCTTCGTTTTCGGCCCGCCGCTACGGCGTGGCAGTGGGCAAGGATGGCCTTGATTTTCACGGCACGGTGACCGTCGGACGGATGGCAGAATGGCCGCGCTGGATTCCGACAGCGGAAATGATTGAGCGGTCTCCGGAGAAGTACGCCCAATATGCCGATGGCATGGACGGCGGTCCCGAAAATCCTCTCGGTGCACGCGCAATTTATCTGTATTCTGGCGGCAAGGACACATACTTGCGCATTCACGGCACCACGCAGCCGTGGACTATAGGCACGGCAGCATCAAACGGCTGCTTCCGGATGGTCAACGAGCATGTGATGGAGCTGTTCTCGCAAGTGACAGTGGGCACGCAGGTGGTTGTGCTGTGACGGCACCTCAAATTTAATCTTTAGGAGCCGCCCTTCGCTTGGGGCGGCTTTTTTGTTCACGATGCTGTTATTTTGACTCTGCGGTAACTGTTGTAATCTAAAATTTCATGGTGGGGCATTTTTGGTGGGTACCATGATCTCGAGACGACTATTTGCCAGCGGCATGGCCGCAACGGCTGCAACGCTTGCAAGTGACCCGGCGAAGGCCGGATCGCTGTTTGATCTGTTTGCGCCGCGCCAGCGCGTCATCATTCTTGACGATGATGAGCCTTCAGCAATGCCGGTTTCCATTGCCAAACCGCAGGTCAAGCCGAAGCCCAAGATTGTCAAGAAAGCCAAGGCGCGAAAGCCAAAGCCCACTGCGCCTTACAAGGTGGACCCGCAGTTCGAGCCACAGGAAGTTCGCTACATGGGGCCGCTGCAGCCGGGCACCATCCTTGTCGATTCGGACGAGAAGTTCCTTTACCTCATCCAGCCCAGTGACACCGCCCGCCGTTATGGCGTTGCCATCGGCATGGAGGGGCTTGGCTGGCGCGGGGCGGCGACGGTCAGGGCCAAGGTCGAGTGGCCGTCGTGGACGCCAACGCCAGCCATGATCAAGCGCGCGCCGGACAAATATGCGCGGTACAGCGACGGAATGCCCGGCGGCCCCGGCAACCCGCTTGGTGCGCGCGCAATCTATCTCTATCAGGGCAAGCGCGACACCCACATCCGCATCCACGGCACAACCCAGCCATGGACGATCGGCAAGGCAGCGTCCAATGGCTGCTTCCGCATGGTCAACGAGCATGTCATGGACTTGTTTGAGCGGATCAGTGTAGGCACGCGGGTGGTCGTAATCTAACCGGCCAGGGGAAAAGCGCCAAAGCCGGCATTTTCCCTTTGCCAAGCCCACAAGTCGGCATTACAGACCGACTCCCATGGCGCGATATGTTTTCATCACCGGCGGCGTGGTTTCATCCCTTGGCAAAGGCATTGCAGCGGCAGCTTTGGCAGCCCTGTTGCAGGCACGCGGCTACCGCGTCCGCCTGAGGAAGCTCGACCCCTATCTCAATGTTGATCCGGGAACGATGAGCCCGTATCAGCATGGCGAAGTGTTTGTGACCGACGACGGCGCCGAGACGGACCTTGATCTCGGCCACTACGAGCGCTTCACCGGCCGCTCGGCCAACAAGCGCGACAACATCACGACGGGCCGTATCTACAAGGATATTTTGGACAAGGAGCGCCGCGGCGATTACCTCGGCGCGACGGTTCAGGTCATTCCGCACGTCACCAACGAGATCAAGAATTTCGTGCTTGAGGGCAATGACGAGTTTGATTTCGTGATTGTCGAGATCGGCGGCACGGTCGGCGACATTGAGGCGATGCCGTTTCTGGAATCGATCCGCCAGATCGGCAATGATTTGCCGCGCAACAGCTGCGTCTACATTCACCTGACGCTGATGCCCTATATCCCGACAGCCGGCGAATTGAAAACCAAGCCGACGCAGCATTCGGTCAAGGAGCTGCGCTCAATCGGCATTGCGCCGGATATTCTGCTGGTGCGCGCCGACCGCGATATCCCGAAGGAAGAGCGGCGCAAGCTGTCGCTGTTCTGCAATGTGCGCGAGAGCGCGGTTATTCAGGCACTGGATGTGGCGCACATTTACGACGTGCCGATGGCCTATCACAAGGAAGGTCTGGACAGCGAAGTGCTAGCAGCGTTCGGCATTGAGCCTGCGCCCAAGCCGCGCATGGAGCGCTGGAACGAGATCACACAGCGCATTCACAATCCTGAGGGCGAAGTGACCATCGCCGTGGTTGGCAAATACACCGGCCTTAAGGACGCATACAAATCTCTGATGGAAGCGCTGGCGCACGGCGGCATGGCCAACAGGGTAAAGGTCAAGCTGGAATGGATCGAATCGGAAGTGTTCGAGCAGGAAGACCCCGCGCCTTATCTTGAAAAGGTGGACGGCATTCTGGTGCCCGGCGGCTTCGGCGAGCGCGGCTCGGAAGGCAAGATACTGGCCGCGAAATTTGCACGCGAGCGCAAGGTGCCGTATTTCGGCATCTGCTTTGGCATGCAGATGGCCTGCATCGAGGCCGCGCGCAATCTGGCCGGCGTTGCCGGTGCGTCATCCACCGAGTTCGGCCCGTCGAATGAGCCCGTGGTCGGATTGATGACTGAATGGCTCAAGGGCAACATGCTGGAGAAGCGGCAGGCGGCTGGCGACAAGGGCGGCACCATGCGGCTCGGGGCCTACGAGGCAAGTTTGCGCCCCGGCTCCAAGATTGCAGAGATTTACGGCGCGACCACCATCCACGAGCGCCACCGCCACCGCTACGAAGTCAACATCGATTACAAGGAGCGCCTCGAAGCCTGCGGCCTCGACTTCGCGGGCATGTCGCCGGACGGCGTGCTGCCGGAGACGGTGGAATATCCGGACCATCCCTGGTTCATCGGCGTGCAGTACCACCCGGAGCTGAAGTCACGGCCGTTCGAGCCGCATCCGCTGTTTGCGAGCTTTATTGAGGCGGCGGTGGAGCGGGGGCGGTTGGTTTGATTGTTAGGGGCCACTGGAGGTTTCGGCATGCTGTGATAAAATCAAAATATGAGACCAGAAGCAATCATCACAACACTCAATTCCATCCGCCCGGCGCTTGAAGCCGAGGGTGTGCGACACATTGCGTTTTTTGGCTCACGGGCGCGTGGGGACTTCGGACCCGAAAGCGATTTGGATATTTTGCTTGAGGTCGATCCGGTGAGCAAGTTTTCCATTTTTGGACTCAAGCGAGTAGAGCGGCTAACCAGTGAAGCAGTTGGAGTTCCCGCCAACGCGTTCATGCGACGCAGCCTCGACGAGGAGTTCATGTCTACTATCAGGCCTGATATCGTTCAGGTTTTCTGATGGAGACAATCTGCGTTGGAAGTACTTTACGATAATCTCCGGTCCTCGGCGCTGCCCCTCATCCGGCGCTTCGCGCCACCTTCTCCCCGCAAGTGGCGGGTCGAAGGAAGCCGGGTGTTCAGTTAATGCCGACCGGCCGCATTACGCAGGTCAAATCCTCGATCTATAAAATCCCGACCTTCGCCTTAACCGCGCTTTTACCGTGACCTCAGATGCGCGCTGATGTTAACGGGACTTCGACGCCTGTCTGGCATTGTGCATGCAATTCAACGTGAAACGCACGGATATGCAGATGAACAAGACTGTTGGCACCACCGCCGCCCCGATGTTGATGCCGTCTGTGGCATCAGGTCCCTGGATGTCGCTGTTTGCTGTTGCGGCGCTGCCGCTGTTTCTGTTTCAGCCTTCAGCGTTTGTCACGCTGTCGATGGCGGGCACGGCGTCACTGGCGACGGTTGTGTTTGCGCATATGTCGGTGATGAACGAGAAGCTGTTTGACAGCATGCATCTTGCGGTCAAGCTTTTGGCGCCGGTGCAGCTTGCCTTGCTGATCTGGCTCTCGGTCTATGCGGGCCACGAATTGGCTGGCGCGTCGTTTGCGGTGTCGTGCCTTGCCGCCGTTGCATCGCTTGCAGTCTTTCTTGCCGCAGATGCGATGATTTCGGCGATCTTGCTGTTGATCGCAGCGCGTGGACAACGGGCGATGGGTGTATCGATTGTCAGCTTGATCAGCGCCAAATATTCCGGCTTGTTCGGCGAAATCAGCTGAGATCGAGCCACGCCTTCACATCCGCCAGCGCCCGCGCGGACATCGCCATTTTCTTTGCAGACGTCTTCTCCGGTCCGCGCAAGCGCTTGCCTTCGGGTTTTGGCACTTCAATGGGCGGAAACAGGCCAAAATTGACATTCATCGGCTGAAATGACCGCTTGCCCGGTTCATCATCGGACAGGATGTGCCCACCGGTGATATGGCCGAGGAGCGCGCCGAACGCTGTGGTCGCTGGTGGTGGCGAAAGGGACTCGCCTTGCTGCTCGGCGACGGCGAACCTGCCTGCCAGAAGGCCAATGGAGGCCGATTCGACATAGCCTTCGCAGCCGGTGATCTGGCCTGCAAACCGCACATCCGGGCATGATTTCAGTCGCAAGGTTGCATCAAGCAATGCTGGCGAATTGAGGTAGGTGTTGCGGTGAATGCCGCCGAGCCGCGCGAATTCGGCGTTTTCGAGGCCCGGAATCATCCGGAAAATCTCCGCCTGCGGCCCGTATTTCATTTTCGTCTGAAAGCCGACGATGTTGTAGAGCGTGCCAAGGGCATTGTCCTGCCGCAATTGCACGACGGCGTAGGCTTTGACGGCTGGATTGTGGGTGTTCGTGAGGCCCATCGGCTTCATCGGGCCATGGCGCAGCGTCTCGACGCCGCGCTCAGCCATCACTTCAATCGGCAGACAGCCATCGAAATAGGGCGTGCCTTCCCATTCCTTGAATTCGGTCTTGTCGCTCTGGATCAGCGCGTCAACGAAGGCGAAATACTGATCCTTGTCGAGCGGGCAGTTGATGTAATCCTTGCCCGTACCACCCGGGCCGACCTTGTCGTAGCGCGACTGGAACCAGGCCTTGTCCATGTCAATTGAGTCAAAATGGACGATTGGCGCAATGGCGTCGAAGAAGGCGAGCGATTCGGCTCCTGTTTCAGCGCGGATTGATTCGGCGAGCGACGGCGCAGTCAAAGGGCCGGTGGCAATGATGGTGCGGCCCCATTCTTTTGGCGGCAGGCCGGTGATTTCCTCTCGCACGACGGTCACCAGCGGATGGGCTGCAAGTTTCTCCGTCACGGCTTCCGCGAAGCCATCGCGGTCAACCGCAAGCGCCGAGCCGGCCGGGACTTGATGAGAGTCCGCGCAGGCCATGATGAGAGAGCCGGCAAGGCGCATCTCGGCGTGCAGCAGGCCGACCGCGTTGGTGCTGGCGTCATCGGAGCGGAACGAATTGGAGCAGACCAGCTCGGCCAGACTGTCCGTCTTGTGTGCATCGGTGCCGCGCACGCCGCGCATTTCGTGCAGGATGACGGGAATGCCTGCGTTGGCGATCTGCCAGGCTGCTTCGGAGCCTGCAAGGCCGCCGCCGACGATGTGGATGGGATTTGTCATGCTGTGGCAGATATCAACATGCCCGGAAAAAACAACACCCGCCGGAGTGAACCGGCGGGTGTGGATCTGTGCCTCAAGTTTTTTGGAGGGAGGTGCGCCTGAGGCAACCCTGACTGCCGGGAGGGGCAGGCAAGGGATCAACTACTGTATTGGTCAGGCGGCCGAACGGCGCGCGACGAACGGGATGTCGGCGCGGTTGATGCCGAGATCGTTGAGTTCACGCGAGGAAAGCTTGCCGAGCTCGGCAACAGTCTCACGGTAGCGGCGCCAGTTGTTGAAAGAGCGGACGAGGTTCATTTTGGTCTTCCTTTTTGAATTCTGTCGGTCTCGATTGACGGTTGATGTTCATATAGGTGGCAATTGCACAAAAATGTAGCGCTGGTTTCGCATTGCAGCATTGCGAGATTTGCATAGCAAATCAATTAGTTAACTCATATTTGCAATTCTGTTCGAAATGTGGCGGATTTGCAGCGGATTAATGAAGGCGACATGCGCTGTCGGTCGGCTGATAATTTTGAGGCAAATTGTTGCGGAAATCCTCGCCGAAAACACAACACCCGCCGGGGGAGGAGGATCCGGCGGGTGTCGTTTTGGGTTGGCTGGAAACTGGGAGGAGGAGTGTCCCCAGCCGTCTACCGGATCAGCCTGGGAGGAGGATGGCTTCACCGAAGTTCTGGAACCAAGTCGTAAGTTCCGTATTCATTGACTAAAAGGTAAAACTTTAAAGCGCTGTTGAATAGTCATATTTTTGCATTCCAGCCATGCATTTTGTGCAATGCACAATGATTGGAACGCCAGAAAACATATCACAATCAGTTAGATAGTGGTTTGCGTTGGGTAAGTTGAACATGACATTGCGCAGTGCAACATGGACGGGATGATGGCGTGGCGCAAAATGCAAAAAAGCCCGCCGGTTTTTCCGACGGGCTTCCGGTTTGGATTTTTGTTGGCATCAATCCATCCCGTAAGGGCGGACAGCCGCGACATTACTTGACGGCTTCGCGTGCGATGCGGGTGATGTCGGCGCGGCCGATACTCATGTCAGCCAACTCACGGTTCGACAGACGGACGAGTTCACTGACGGTCTCGCGGTAACGGCGCCAGTTCTGATAAGAACGCACGATGTTCATGGCTCTTTCCTTTCTTTTCTTTGGTGCCAGCCAGTGTGCTGACAATCGGAAAGGTAGGGGGTGCCACAGACAAATGAAAGGACCTATGTTGCATCGCAGCAATGCAACAAGTGCAATGCTAAAAGCAGTAAGAGTAACGGTTTCGTCATAAACAGGTCATTTTTGCCTTTTTTCAGCCCCAATCCATGCAATTTGCACATAGATTGAGCATTTGCACGATATCGGGCAAGCTTGACAAAAGGAGGGCAGCGCATGAGATTCCCCGGGGCGCGGCACAAGGACATCGAGCGGTGGGTTCAAAAGGGACTCATTGATCCCGCAACGGCCAAGCGGCTAAATGCCGAGCTTGAAGATTCAAGCGGCGGATTCGGACTTGGTGGTGTGCTGGCGGTGTTTGGCGCGCTTCTGCTTGGTGCTGCCATATTAACGCTTGTCGCGGCAAACTGGGAATCAATCCCGCGCCTGACCCGCGTTATCGCCATCATCGCCACCATCTGGCTGGCTTGGCTCGGTGGCGCATGGCGGGACAGCGTAGGTGACCGCGTGTTCTCACAGGTGTTCTATCTGATTGGCACGCTCACTTTCGGCGCTGGCATTTCGCTGATCGGCCAAATGTATCACATGTCCGGCGACACGGCCTCTGCGGCGATTGTTTGGACGCTTGGGGCGATGCTTGGTGCGGCACTGCTGCGGGCACCGGTCGTTTCGGCAGCATCTGCCGGCATTGGCCTTCTCTATTTGACGGTCGCCGTCACGGATTACACATGGCATGAAAACTGGTTCATCGTTATCGCGCCGCTGCTGGCGGTTGCCATTTTCGCACTGTCACATTGGACCGGCTCTCGCGTTGGCAAGCATGGCGCGGTCTGGCTGCTGCTGGCTGCGCTTGTGTGTTATCGCTTCGACCGCTTCTCGACCTCGATTGATGCATTGGACTATGTCTTTGCCTTTGGAGGCGCGGCGCTGTTTGCGGCCATTTCGTTTGGCGAAGATGCCGTTGATCAATTGACCGGATTTGCCAATGCGCTGCTTGGCTACATGTTGGCGGTGTCGTTCTTCGGTTTCACCGTGCTGCAGCTTGGCGACGGCCTGGAACGGCCAGCGACCGTGGTGCTTGGATTGCTTGTGTTGGCGCTTTCCGTTGGGGCGCTTCTGCTCAAGGGGCGCGATCATGGTGGGGTGAGGGCGCTTGCCTACACGGCGTTCGGGACAGAAATCCTCTATCTCGCATATGAGACCATCGGCAGCATTCTTGACACATCGGTGTTCTTTCTCCTGTCAGGCATCATTGTCATGGTGATCGCCTGGCTGATGGTGCGCATTGAAAGGCGCATCAAAGCTCAAGCGCATGAAGGAGCAACGACATGACAAGGATTAAGCTCTTGCTTGCCGCCGTGGTCGCGCTGGTGCAGACCGGCGTGCTTTTCT
>JANPEK010000183.1:0-20849 GCA_031422915.1 Phyllobacteriaceae bacterium
AGGCTCGTAATCCGTGAACAGCTTTGCCAGATGCGGCGCAGTCACGCGCCAGTCTAGCCACAAATGATAGCTGGCAAAAGAAACCAGCATCGCCCGCATGCGAAAGTTGATCCAGCCGTTTTCGTGCAGCGAGCGCATGGAGGCATCGACGAGCGGATAGCCGGTGCGCCCGGACTTCCAAGCCTCAAAAAATGCTTGGTTATGATGCCGCTCGCGCATGCCTTCAAACGCCTTGTGCATGCATTCAAACTCTATCTTCGGCTGCTGCTCAAGTTTCTGCACAAAATGGCAGCGCCAGGCGAGCCGCGACAGGAACGCCGAGATGTTTTTCCGATGGCTGACGGCATCGGCATCACGAAGACCGGCGAGCGATTTGAGTTTGGCTCGCGCAGCATGCTCAATCTCGCGCACTGATAATGACCCATAGGCAATGTGTGCCGACAGACGCGAGCAATGGCGCGCTGAGACGCCGGGTTTTGAAATGGTCTGCATGTATTTGCGGCTGCGGTCATCGAGAAATGAAGCGAGCACGCGCAGGCCCTCGGTGCGTCCGCCCGGCTGCACGCTACCAATGGCGTCGCTCCCAAACAGCGGGTCGTTCTTGGCAGGCAAACTGCCCGGATCAAGGACTGATGGCGGTGCTGGAATAGAGGGTATGCTCACCAAAGGCGCTGCCATGCGTGCATCACGCTGTTTTTGCCAATGGTCGCGGTTGGCGAGGCGGCGGACCACGCCGTGCGATGGCTGTTCATGCCATGCGATGCCACGTGCCCTGCACCACGCAGCAACCTGCCGGTCGCGCCTGAAGGTCCAGTCGTTGCCGGTCTCCTCATGCGAATGAAGATCGAAAACGCCGGGATCTTCACGCAGATGATTAAGGACACCAACGACTGAACCGGTACGGACGATGAGGGTGTGTCCATGCTCAGTGAGCGCAGTACGCAGTTCGCACAGGCAGTCATGGATGAAATGCCAGTGTCGGCGCGAGACGTCGGGAAGCCGCCAATAGTCCGGCTCGATGACATAAAGCATGATCACAGGGCCACCGGATTGGGCGGCGGCAAACAAGGGCGCGTGGTCGAAAAGCCGCAAGTCGCGCTTCAGCCAGACGACTTGAGGCCGGGGCGCGGCGGCGTTCATGATCAATCCCTCCAGACATCTGCACTTAACGCACAGACGATCACGGGGAAGGCCCGCAGAAGCCAACTTCCATGCATATTTTGCATGGCATTAACATGCGTATTGCAAGGAACGCATATGAGTGCGACGCTGCATTATCTTGAGTCGGAGGCTATCGTGGCAAATCAGCAAGTGCAGACGCCCGGCTTTACCGGGTTGTTCACCCCCAAGCTGGTGACAGTCCTGCGTGAAGGCTACAGGCCCGCCCACTTCAGGGCGGACGTCATCGCAGGGCTGACAGTGGCAATTGTCGCGCTGCCTCTTTCGATGGCGATTGCCGTTGCCTCGGGCGCGGGACCGGAGCGCGGGCTCTACACAGCAATCATCGGCGGCTTTCTGGTATCACTGTTGGGCGGAAGCCGGTTTCAGGTCGGCGGCCCTGCCGGTGCGTTCATAGTGCTGGTCGCCGCCTGCGTGGCGCGCAACGGTATCGAAGGCATGGTCCTGGCGACATTTCTCTCCGGGCTGATGCTGCTGGCTGTCGGATATCTTAAAATCGGGACCTACATAAAGCTGATCCCCTATCCGGTTACGGTGGGGTTCACGGCTGGCATCGCCGTCATCATCTTCTCGAGCCAGATCAAGGACTTGCTTGGATTGCGGCTGGCTGCGGCAGAGCCGGGGCCGCTCGTTGAAAAGTATCCTGTGCTGGCTGACGCACTCCCGACATTTACCCCGGCTGCGGTGGCGATCAGTCTGGCGGTGATTGGTGTTATTGTTCTGACGCGGCGGTTTACGCCAAAGATTCCCGGCATGCTGGTAGCGGTGGCAGGCGCTGCGGCAGCCGCTACGCTGTTGAATCTGCAGGTAGAGACAATCGGCACGAAATTTGGCGGCATTCCGCAGAGCCTGCCTTGGCCTTCTCTGCCGGTTTTTGATCTGGCGCTCGCAAGGGCGGTGCTGCCGGATGCAGTGGCGTTTACACTGTTGGGGGCAATTGAATCGCTTTTGTCAGCGGTCGTCGCCGACGGCATGACAGGACGGCGACACCGGTCGAACTGCGAGATCGTGGCGCAAGGCTACGCCAACATCGGCTCAGCGCTGTTTGGCGGTTTGCCCGTGACGGGGACAATTGCGCGCACGGCAACCAATGTGCGCGCAGGTGCGCACGGGCCGGTGGCGGGCATGTTGCATTCGCTGTTTCTGCTGGCGTTCATGGTCGTGGCCGCTCCGCTGGCAAGCTACATTCCGCTTGCGGCGCTGGCGGGAGTCTTGGCGACAGTCGCGTGGAACATGGCCGAGAAGCATGAATTCTGGGCGTTGCTCAAGGCTTCACGGGCCGATGCGCTGATCCTCATGTCAACATTCCTGCTGACAGTATTCCGCGACCTGACGGAGGGCATCATCGTCGGCTTTGCCATTGGTGCCGTGGTGTTCATCAATCGCATGGCGGCATCGATCAGCGTGGAAACCCATGATGCACTGACGGTGCCCGATGTAGAGGACAGCAGAGACGGGCCACGCGGGTTTTCAGATGACGTGAGGCACGACCAAAGGATCGCTGCATACCGGATCAGCGGCGCGTTCTTCTTCGGCGCGGCGTCTTCAATTTCGAGCGTCCTCGAACAGATTGCGGACAGGCACAAGGCCTTTATTGTTGATCTTTCGGGCGTGCCGTTTCTGGACTCAACAGGTGCAAACGCCTTGAAGGCACTGGCCAGCCGGGCGTCAAAGCGTGGTGTCTATCTGGTCTTTGCGGGGGCAAATGCCGACATGAAGCGTGAGATGCAGGCACACGGCCTGACTGAGCCGCTGGCACACTTTGCCGATACAATGAAACAAGCATCGTCAATGGCGGTTGCGGCGGTAAACGCCATGAGGTGAACAGAGGTCATCCACCCCGTGTCGGCAGCACTCTGTCTGGCGGTCGATGGCCGTCGATGTGGGTTTTGATGTTGATGATGACCTTTTCACCTTGTTCGATGCGGCCTTCGATGGTGGCTGAGGCCATGTGTGGCAGAAGAACGATCTTGCCGGACTCTGCCAGCTTCAAGAGCTTTCTGCTAATTGTTGGTTCATGTTCGAATACATCAAGACCGGCCCCGGCAAGCTTGCCGTCGGACACCAGTTTAACCAGTGCCTCTTCGTCAATAATGCCGCCGCGCGCCGTGTTGACGATGTAGGCGGTCGGCTGCATAAGCGCGAGCCGCCGGGCTGACAAAAGATGAAAGGTCGCCGGTGTGGACGGACAATTGACCGAGATAATGTCCATGCGGGCGAGCATCTGGTCAAGACTTTCCCAATAGCTTGCTTCAAGCTCGCCTTCGGTCTTCTCGTCGATGCGGTGACGATTGTGATAATGGATCGACAGGCCGAACGCCTTGGCGCGGCGGGCAACCGAGGTTCCAATCCGGCCCATGCCGACAATGCCGAGCCGCTTGCCGCGCAGACGGTGGCCGAGCATCCATGTTGGCGACCAGCCTGCCCACTTGCCGCCGCTGCGCAGAACATTCGCGCCCTCGGTCAGGCGGCGCGGTACTGCCAGAATCAACGCCATTGTCATGTCGGCAGTGTCCTCATTGAGGACATTGGGTGTGTTGGTGACGGTGATGCCGCGCTTGTTGGCGGCCTCGACATCGATATTGTCAACGCCATTGCCAAAATTGGCGATAAGCTTCAGGTCCGGCCCGGCTTTGGCGATGAGGTCTGCGGTGATCTTGTCAGTGACAGTCGGCACAAGCACTTCGGCTTTTTGCATCGCCGCTTCCAGCGCGTCGGCATCCATCACCGTATCATCCGCGTTCAAGCGCACGTCAAACAGCTCGGCCATCCGGGTTTCGACCGGGTCCGGCAGTTTGCGTGTGATGACCACCAACGGCCGTTTGCGTGACGTCATATTTGTCCCTTTTTAGCAAACCCGTTGAGACCTCCTTAACCAAAACAGGCGAAGCTTCAACAACGGGTCCGGTGACCTTCTCCTAACAAGAGCCGCAGCCGAACTCAAAGAAAAACGCCGGGTTGCGGTTTTCTGTGTTTGTGTCGCGTTTGCGTTTTGAGGGATTGCCATGTTCAGAGTCCAGTCACTCCTCAGTGCAGCCATTGCCTGCGCGCTACTTGGCGCATTTTCGGGCGTCAATTCAGTATCCGCAGCCGAGGCACAGGCCGCAATCATGGGGCCGAGCGGCTTGCCATTGCCGCGGTTCGTGTCGCTGAAATCCAACCGGATCAATCTGCGCGTCGGTCCCGGCCGCGATTACGCAGTGCAATGGCTTTATGTGAAGCCCGGGCTGCCGGTCGAAATCGTCCAGGAGTATGACAACTGGCGGCGTATCCGCGATTCGGACGGCACCGAAGGCTGGGTGTTGCAGACGCTTCTATCCGGCAAGCGCGCCGGTCTTGCCGCCCCTTGGGGTAAACAGGGTGGGGGAGAGCCGGTGCCGCTGTTTACCCGCGCCGAAGAAAGCGCCTCGCTTGCTGCAAGGCTGGAGCCCGGCGTCCTCGGCAAGGTGACGGCTTGCGACGGCAACTGGTGCAAGTTCGAGGCATCCGGTTATAATGGGTTCGTTCGCCAAACTGATATTTGGGGTGCTTATCCGGGCGAGCAGTTCGACGAATAGGGCGGGTTGCGCCTTGGAGGGCGGTCTCTTCACTTCCTCACCGAACCTACCAGAATATCCCTCGGCGTCTCGATTGTCACCCAGTGACCTGTATGCTCTGAAGACTGGCGTTTAAGGAATTTGTAGCCGGTGGCTTCCCATGGGAGCATTTCATCTTCGAGATTGTCGAGGATGAAATCGCCTTTGCGGGTGCGCACGGTAAGGATCGCGTGGCCTTCGCCGTCGGGCTTGCGCACGACGGTGATCAAGAGGTTGGCGGGGGAAATGCCGCGGTTCATCAGGATCTTGCGCTTCAAAAGCACATAATCCTCGCAGTCGCCGACGCCCTTTGGATAGGCCCAGACCTCGTCCTTGCCATAGACGTCAAGATCCGTTTCGGGACGGATTGCTTGGTTGACCTGCACATTGACGGCCTCGATCATCGCCATGGTGCGCTCACCGGCAATCAATGCGGGCACGCCAAGCGATTTGATGCGGCACTCCGGCGTCGAGACTTTGCAGAATTCGAAATGGCCGATGGGTTGCGATGTCAGGCCGCCAGTTGCCATTGACGATGCAGCGTGTGCAGAGGTTGCAAACATCGCGCCTGCCACAAGGGCGGTCCGGAAAAACAGGCTACGCATACTCAACTCCGCCACACAACTATCGTTAACAAAGAGTTAACGGTGCGGGGCGTTGAGAGTCAATTGCAAGAGGCAGCTGTTCTCAGACTATGGTTACCGGCAACGCGACGATTCGCCGACAACAGAAAAAAGGGCCGCGAAGGCCCTTTCTCCAGTCCAGATTGCGGGTTTATCGTTGTTCAGCGCACGAGCCGCACGATCTTGCTTCTGGCTTCAATGGCTGGCCTGGCGCGGTTGTCCCTGATGAATCTTGTGATCATCGGCGCGATTTCGGCGCGGAAGCGCGAACCGTTGAAAACACCATAATGGCCAACCTTGCCCTGCACATGATGTTTGCGCTTGTAATCCGGAATGCCGGTGCAGAGCGTCTGCGCCGCCTCGGTCTGGCCGACGCCGGAAATGTCGTCATTCTCGCCTTCAACGGTCAACAGCGCCGTGTTGCGGATTTTCGACGGGTCAACCCGCTCGTCGCGGTGCATCATCTCGCCTTTCGGCAGTGCATGGCGGATAAATACGGTCTCGACCGTCTGCAGATAGAACTCTGCCGTCAGATCCATCACGGCCAGATATTCGTCATAAAACTCGCGATGCTTTTCGGCATTGTCGCCATCGCCTTTGACCATATGCGAAAAATAGTCCTTGTGGGCGTCAATGTGCCGGTCAATGTTCATGCTGACGAAGCCGCCAAGCTGCAAAAAGCCGGGATAGACCGGACGCATGAAGCCGGCATGGGGAAATGGCACCGGCATGATGACTTTTTGCTGAAACCACTTGATGTCCTTGTCCACAGCCATGCCGTTGACGGCCGTCGGATTGATGCGCGTATCAATAGGTCCGCCCATCAGTGTCATGGAGGCTGGTGCAAGCGCGTCGCCGCGTGCTTCCATGATCGAAACCGCCGCCAAAACCGGCACAGATGGCTGACAGACCGCGATGACATGCGTGTCGGGCCCGAGGAAATGCAACATGTCGATCAGGTAATCGATGTAATCATCGAGATCGAATTTCCCTTCCGCGAGCGGAACCGTGCGGGCGTCTATCCAGTCGGTGATGTAGACATCGCCGTGCGGCAGCATCGCCTCGACCGTGCCGCGCAGAAGCGTCGCGTAATGGCCTGACATTGGCGCAACAATGAGAATTTTCGGATCGCGGCCTTTGGGGACTGCGGCTGCGCGATCAAAATGCAGCAAATTGCAGAAAGGGCGGTGCCAAACCACCTCTTCGTGCACATGAACAGTTTCGCCGTCCACCGTGGTTACCGGCAGATCAAATGCCGGCTTGCCGTAACGGCGCGTCAAACGCTCGAACACTTCGGCTAGGGCGGCCATGGAACGGCCCGGCAAGGTCCTCGTCCACGGGTTCATCGGGTGGGTGTAGAAAAGGCGGGTAGCGTCCGCGAGCGCGCGCATCGGCTGCATTGCGGCATGGTTCAATTCGTAGAACTGATAATACATTGCAGACCTGCTCCGTCATCATGCTGTCGCCTCTTTATGAAAGGCGGAAGTGAAACGGTAACATGATTCTTTTGCATTGCAACAAAAGACGCTTACGACTTTTGAACATGTCGCAAAGTCAACGACTTGGCCGGATTTGCACTGCAAAACGGGCCATTAGCCGTCTATGCCTTCGACGATGACCATCTCCGCATCGGCGCATTCCTGCCGGATGGCGGCGGCGATCTGGTACTGCGGGCTGTTGTAGCAATCAGCGGCGGCCTGGAGCGACGGGAACTCGATGATGACGTTGCGGGCGCGGACCTGGCCTTCGAGTTTTTGAAATGCGCCGCCGCGGGCGAGGAACTTTGCGCCGTACTGTTCAAACGCCGGTTTGGCGGCAGCGACATAATCCGGGTAACGCGCGGCATCGCGGATGTCGACGCGGGCAATCCAGTATCCTTTGGCCATGATCAGACCCTTCCTTTGGCAGCTTCTGCAATTTCGGCTGTGATTGCGCGCGCAGTTGCGGCCATGTCCGGCGCAGCGGTGATCGGACGTCCGACGACAAGATGGCTGGCCCCAGCGCGGATTGCCTCGCCCGGCGTCATGACGCGCTTCTGGTCACCCTTGTCCGAACCCTTGGGCCGGATACCCGGCGTGACGACGGCCATCGCCGGTCCGACAATGGCGCGCACCTGCGCCGCCTCTTCAGCCGAGCAAACAATGCCGCCCATGCCGGCCTCGCGCGCCTGCATCGAGCGGCGCAGCACAAGGTCACGCGGGGTGCCGGAATATCCGGCCTCTTTCAAATCGTCAGCGTCCATTGAAGTCAGCACCGTGACGCCAAGCAAGGTCAGCGGCGCGCCCTTGGCAGCGGCGACAGCCGCGCGCATGGCTTTGGGATAGGCATGCAAGGTCAGCATCGACACACCCATTTTGGCGACATTCTCGACTGCCTTGGCAACGGTGTTGTCAATGTCGAGCAGCTTCATGTCGAGAAAAACATTGCGGCCGTCTGAGGCAAGCTCACGTGCCAAATCAAGACCGCCTGCAAAGGCAAGCTGATAGCCAATCTTGTAGAAAGTTGCGGCATCGCCGAGCGTTTTGATGATCGCCTTGGCCTCTTCAACCGTCGGCACATCGAGCGCGACAATCATCCGGTCGCGAGCCTGAACAAGCGTGCTCATCTTGCCAGTCGCCCGGCTTCAAACGCTGCATGGTCGACCAGCGAGCGGACGCTTCGTTCGAGGTTCTTCTGCGCCCGTTCATCGCGCAGGCTGCCCATGTCGTCAAAGGCGTCCTGCGCGTTCGGCACAGATACCTGCTCGGACACGACCTGAAGCCCGACATGCGCGAGCACCGCGCGCAGATGGCTGATGGCGCGCACGCCTGCGAAATGACCATTGGACGAGGAGGCCAACGCGACGACCTTTCCTGGATAGGCTTTCAGCGGCCTGTCGCCATCGCGCGTCACGCGGCTCACCCAATCTATGACGTTCTTCAAAAGCGGCGGGATTGAGCCATTGTATTCAGGTGTGGCGATGAAAAACCCGTCATGCGCGGCAAACAGCCGGGCAAGTTTCAGCGCATTTTCGGGGATGCCCTTTTCGCGCTCCAGATCCTCGTCCATCAGTGGCAGCGGATAGTCTGAAAATGCGATGCGGGTGATTTCCACATCAAGCTTGGCCATTTCGCGCATGGCCGCATCGGCGACCTTGCCGCTGTAGGAACCGGATCGGTTGGACCCGTTGAATATGAGTATGCGTGGATGCATTGCAGTCTGTTCCGCCAATCCGATTATGTCGGCGCGAACCTATGAGGCAATCCGGCGGAAAGTCCAGATGTGGGCGGGGGGCAAATTTCGGAAAATGATCTCTGTGCGCTCCGCCTTCACACCCTCAGGCACCGGTGCGGGGCACAGCGCACCGTAGGTAACCTGCACGAGCGGCCGTCCGGGCGGCACCCGTTTCAAAGCGTTGATGATGTACTCCGAACGCTGCGTAGCAGGGATATTGAGCAAGGGAACGGCGGAAATCACGCAGTCAAAAATCATCCCGGCTTCGTCGCCCAATGCCTCGCACAAATTGAACGCATCGCCTTGGCGGATATCAATGTGCGGAAAAAGCTGCTTCAGCCGTGCAACGAATTCCGGCGAGTACTCGACCGCCAAAAGCCTCTCCTGAGGCAAGCCGCGCTGGAGAATCTCCCGTGTGATCGATCCCGTGCCGGGGCCAAGCTCAAGCACCGGCAGGCCTGAAGACAGGTCGATTTGCGCAGACATCGCCTTGCCGGTCCACGCGGAGGTCGCCAGCGGTGTGCCAACCTGCTTGGCGTTGGCAAGCCAGACCTTGAAAAACCGCGCGTCATCACTGAACCGGTTGGCGATCGTTCGTTTGAATTTATGCTGCATGCGCGCCTGCCTTTTTGGATTTCGTAGTGTGCGGTAATCGCAATCCCTGCGGGTAGAGACTGGCAAGACCGCCTGATGTTTCCCTAAAGTAAGTTTGGCGCAAATCAACAAGAAAATGTCGCACACAAACAGTGGCGCGCATTCGCTCGTGGTTGGCAGATTTCGGGTTGGAAAGCTCAGACCGGCTTGCGGTAGAGCCAAAGCCTTGCGGGCGGAATGTTGCGCAGGACAAAATCATAGCGTTCGACTGTCCAGCAACTTGGCTTTGCGGCAACGGGCGCAAATGGCCCGTAGGAAAACTGGATCATCGGCCTTCCTGCCGAAAGTCGCCCGAGCACATCGGCCAGCAGGTGCTCGCGCATGGCCAGCGGAAAATTCAGCAGCGGCAGGGCGGAAACAGCGCAGTCAAATTTCTGGTCACAATACTCGCCAAGCGTCTCATCCAAGTTGAAGGCGTCGCCTGCAAGAATGTTCGTCTCTGGAAAACGCCGCTTCAATTCGGTTAAAAATTCCGGCGCATATTCAACGGCAAAGAGCTTCCCGGGCGCAAGACCGCGCGCGAGAATTGCCTTGGTTATGCAGCCGGTGCCCGGTCCAAGTTCCAGCACTGGCAGGGTTGCGTTCGGGTCAACGATGCTTGCCATGCGCCGCGCCATGACGGCGCCTGTCGGCCAAACGGCACCGATGGTCTTGGGCTGCGCCTTGGCATTGGCAACAAAGCGCAATTCATCGGCAAACCGGCTGCGCAGATTGCGGGCAAAATTGTTGATCACGGAACGCTCCAGCCGGTTGCCGCCACTTCGGCGCGTCACATGAGTGGCGCAGCTGGATGGCAAACGCAAGCGGCTGAAACTGTTCGACCACAAACATCGGAGCAGGCCGGGGTTACTGCCCCAGCCCTTCAAAGAAATCCTTCATCCGTGAAAAGAAGCCGCTCGATTCGGGGCTGTTTTCCTTGGACGAGAGTTTCTCGAATTCTTCGAGCAATTCGCGCTGGCGGGCGGTCAGGTTTTGCGGGGTTTCGATGTCGATCTGGATGTAAAGATCGCCCATGGCCGACTGGCGCAGCACCGGCATGCCCTTGCCCTTGAGGCGGAACTGGCGGCCAAATTGCGTGCCGTCCGGCACCTTGACACGCGTCTGCGTGCCGTCGAGCGTGGCAACTTCGAACTGACCGCCGAGCGCCGCCGTTGTCATCGAGATCGGCACTTTGCAATAAAGGTCGGAGCCGTCGCGCTGGAAAAACTCGTGCGGCTTGATCGAAATGAAGATGTACAGATCGCCCGCCGGACCACTGCGCGAACCGGCTTCACCCTCACCAGCAAGGCGGATGCGGGTGCCGTCTTCGATGCCCGCCGGGATGTTGACCGAGAGCGAGCGTTCCTGATTGACGCGGCCCTGGCCGGAGCATTTGGTGCACGGATCCTTGATGATCGTGCCACGGCCATTGCAGGTCGGGCAGGCGCGCTCAACCGAGAAGAACCCTTGAGATGCGCGCACGCGGCCAGCGCCATTGCAGGTGCCACACGTCGTCGGCTGGGTGCCGGGCTTTGCGCCCGTGCCTGAGCAGACATCGCAGGCAATGGACGATGGCACGCGTACCTGCGCGGTTTTTCCGGCATAGGCTTCTTCGAGCGTGATTTCCATATTGAAGCGCAGGTCTGCGCCGCGTTCACGCCCGCCGGGCGCGCGGCGTCCGCGGCCGCCCATCATCTCGCCAAAAATATCCTCGAAAATATCGGCAAAGCCACCGGCACCGGCAAAGCCGCCCTGCCCGCCACCACCATTTTCAAAGGCAGCATGGCCAAATCTGTCGTAGGCGGCGCGCTTTTGCGGGTCGCGCAAGGTCTCGTAGGCTTCGTTCAACTCTTTGAACTTGCCTTCGGCTGCCGCGTCGCCCTGATTGCGGTCGGGATGATATTGCATGGCGAGCTTGCGATAAGCCGCCTTCATCTCTTTTTCGTCCGCTGATTTGGCAACCCCAAGGGTTTGGTAAAAGTCAGCCTTCATAAACCGGAAATCCCGCAGTTCCTAAGGGGCACCCAAACCGGGCCACGCTTTGCGGCTATTTAGGCGTTGTCGCGCGCCATTGCCATAGGTTGGCGTGAAAAGTCAAAGCGCGGCAGGTTTCACACTTTGCGGAAGACGAAAATCATCCAGGCGATGGCAATGGCGAGCGCGCCCCAGAGCGGGGTGCCGTAGAGGCCAAGCCATGCAAGGAAGATGAACGCTGAGCCGAGCAGTGAGATGAACAGCCGGTCGCCGCGTGTTGTGTCGAGGCCGAAGACCCCACGGCGCGGTTCGCCGCCCGGAACCTTGTATTCCCAATAGCCCATGGTGGAAATCGCCAAGGCCACGAAGACGAAGAAGGCGGCTGTCGGCCAAGTCCAAGCCATCCATGTCAAACCCATGACGAGCTCCTTATACCCGGCCGAGGGCAAAGCCCTTGGCGATGTAGTTGCGGACAAACCAGATGACGATGGCACCCGGGATGATGGTGAGCGAACCGGCAGCAGCGAGAAGGCCAAGCTCGTAACCCGACGTCGAAGATGTGCGCGTCATGACGGCGGCAATGGGCTTGGCTTCGACGGACGTCAAAGTCTTGGCCAAGAGCAATTCGACCCACGAGAACATGAAGCAGAAGAAAATCGCAACGCCGATGCCTGCGGCAATGGTCGGCAGGAAAATCTTGAAGAAGAAGCTCGGAAACGAATGGCCATCAACGTAGGCCGTTTCATCGAGTTCCTTTGGCACGCCGGACATGAAGCCTTCCAAAATCCAGACAGCCAGCGGCACATTGAACAGCGTGTGTGCCAGCGCCACCGCGAGATAGCTGTCGAACAGGCCGATTGATGAGTAAAGCTGCAGGAACGGCAGCGCAAACACGGCGGCGGGGGCCATCCGGTTGGTCAGCAGCCAAAAGAACAAATGCTTGTCGCCGAGAAAGCGGTAGCGCGAGAAGGCGTACGCCGCTGGAAGTGCCGCCGCGACGGAGATCACCGTGTTTAGCGATACATAGGCCAGCGAGTTGATGTAACCCCAATACCATGTCGGATCGGTGAATATCTTGACGTAGTTCTCCGTCGTGAAATTCTGCGGAAACAGCGAGAAGCCGCCGAGGATTTCATTGGTCGTCTTGAACGACATTGAAACCAGCCAATAGATCGGCAGCATCAGGAAGAAGATATAAAGCGTTGGCACCAGCCATTTTGAAACGCGCACCGGAGCCTCCTATTGTTCTTCGTTGCGCATCATCAGCGTGTAGAAAATCCAGCTGGTGAGCAAAATGATGAGGAAGTAGATCAGCGACATCGCGGCCGCCGGGCCAAGGTCGAACTGGCCAAGCGCGATCTTGACGAGATCAATGGACAGAAGCGTTGTCGAATTGCCCGGCCCGCCGCCCGTCAGCACCACAGGTTCGGTGTAGATGTTGAAACTATCCATGAAGCGCAGCAGGATGGCAATTGTCAGCACCCGCTTCATCTTTGGCAGCTGGATGAAACGGAAGATTTTCCACTTCGACGCGCCGTCGATCAGCGCAGCCTGATAGTAAGCGTCCGGGATCGACACGAGACCGGCATAGGCGAGCAGCACCACCAGCGAAGTCCAGTGCCAGACATCCATCAGGATCAGCGTAAACCAGGCGTCGCCGGTCTGGCGCGTGTAATTGTAGTCGAAGCCGATGGAATTCAACAGCTTGCCGAGCAGGCCAATGTCCGGCAGGGCGAAGATGTTCCACATTGCGCCAACGACATTCCACGGAATAAGCAGCGGCAGCGCCATCAGGACGAGGCAGACCGAAACCCACGGGCCCTTTTTCGGCATGGTCAGCGCAATGGCGACACCAAGCGGCACTTCAATCGCGAGGATCGTGAAGGTGAAGAACAACTGGCGGCCCAGCGAAGCCCAGAACCGGTCCGACTGCAAAATCTGCTCGAACCAGCGAACGCCGGACCAGAAGAATGTGTTGTCGCCGAAGGTTTCCTGGACTGAATAGTTGACCACCGTCATCAACGGAATCAGCGCGTTAAATGCGACGAGGATGACGACAGGCAGGACGAAAAACCAGGCTTTTTGATTGACGGTTTTGTTCATGATCTCACTCCGCCAGCCAGCCGTTGTCGTAAACCTGTGTGCGCGCGGTATCAAAAGCCAGATGCGCGCCGTCGGACGGAATAGCCGCACCATTGTCGACCAATAGCTTGATCGACAAATCGCCGAGACGCGTGTCAACAATCTTGTTGCGCCCGGTGTCAGTAACCTTGGCAACTCTCACCGCCAGCCCGGCAGCAGCGAAAGATGTGAACTCTGGCCGGACGCCAAGTTCAAACGTCCCATTGCGGTCGCCGAGTTTCGACGCATTGCTGACCTCGATCTTGCGCGCTCCAACATGCACCTCGCCGCCGCTCACTTTGCATGGAATGATGTTCATGCCCGGCGAGCCGATGAAGTGGCCGACGAACGTGTGCTGAGGCTTTTCAAACAGCTCAATCGGCGTGCCGCTCTGCACCACTTCGCCGTCTTTCATCACCACCACCTGATCAGCAAATGTCAGCGCCTCGGTCTGGTCATGCGTGACGTAGATCATCGTGGTGCCAAGCTTCTGGTGCAGCTCTTTCAGCTTGGAGCGGAGCAGCCACTTCAGATGCGGATCTATGACGGTCAGCGGCTCATCGAACATGATGGCGTTGACGTTTTCGCGCACCAGACCGCGGCCAAGCGATATTTTCTGTTTGCCATCAGCTGTGAGGCCCGAAGCACGCTGTTTGAGCATGCCGGTCAGATCCGTCATCTCGGCGATGGTGCGGACGCGCTTGTCAACCTGCGCTTCGGGAACACCGCGATTGCGCAGCGGGAATGCGAGATTGTCATAGACGCTCATCGTGTCATAGACGACGGGAAACTGGAACACCTGCGCGATGTTGCGGGCATCGGTTGGCAGGCGGGTGACATCCTGTTCGCCGAACAGAACCTTGCCGTGGCTGGGGATCAGCAGTCCGGAGATGATGTTCAGCAGCGTGGTCTTGCCGCAACCGGACGGGCCGAGCAGCGCGTAGGCGCCGCCATCCTTCCATTCAAGGTCAAGCCGCTTCAGCGCATAGTCCGCCGGATTTTGCGGGTTTGGCATGTAGGAATGACGCAGGTCGTTCAGGGTGATTTTTGCCATGATCCGCGCCTCACATTCCAATCAGTTTGCCGTCAGCGGCAAAGTAGAAACCGTGGGCAACGTCCATGAAAAGCTCTGCCTTCTCGCCCGCCGCATAGGGGTGGATGCCAGCGGTCAGCGAAACCCACGGATTGCCGAGCATATCAAAATGGATGATGCTTTCCGAGCCGGACAGTTCAGCCACTTTCACCGTTCCGTTGACTTTGATTGAGGGACTGGCGGGCTTGGCGGGCGTGACATGGTGCGGGCGGATGCCGAATGTGTAGCGTCCATCCGGCAGCACGGAAAGTTTGCCTGATGCTGGCCAGTTGATGGCACCATCGAGTGAGAATTGACTGCCGTTCTTGGTAACTTCCGCCACATTCATCGGCGGCTCGGAGAAAACGCGGGCGGTGGTCAGATCCTGCGGCTGACGGTAGATATCGCCGGTCGGTCCAAACTGGGTGACGCGGCCTTCCTGCATGGCAGCGGTGTTGCCGCCAAACAATAGCGCCTCTGTCGGCTCCGTCGTCGCGTAAACAACAATGCAGTCGCGGTCATGGAACAGGCGCGGCAGTTCCTCGCGCAATTCTTCGCGCAGTTTGAAATCGAGATTGGCGAGCGGCTCGTCAAGCAGCACCAGATCTGCGTCCTTGACCAGTGCGCGCGCCATCGCCGTGCGCTGCTGCTGGCCGCCGGACAGTTCGGACGGCTTGCGCCCCAACATCGGGGTGAGGCGCAGCAGATCGGCAAATTTGCCGACACGCGCCTTGATTTCGCCCTCGGGCAATCTGGCCACGCGCAGCGGCGAGGCGATGTTTTCGTAAACCGTGAAATTCGGGTAATTGATGAACTGCTGGTAGACCACCGAGACATTGCGCTTCTGCACCGGCGTGCGCGTGACATCCTTGCCGTCAAACCAGATTTCACCGCCGGTCGGCTTTTGAATGCCCGCCATCAGCTGCATCATCGTCGTCTTGCCGGCCAGCGTCGTGCCAAGCAGAACGTTAAATGAGCCACGCTCAAACCTGAGATCGGTCGGGTAAATGTGCATGTCGGCACCGACCCGTTTGGCGACATGTTTCAGTTCCAGCGTCATGAAATGCCATAGCCCCGATTGGTAAATTGGATGCCATTGTAGGCAAAAGAGCCCCGGGACAGAATGCACCCGTCCCGGGGCCGTTTCAAGCAAGGGGAGTTCTTGCTTATTTGGCCATCGACCACTGCTTGATCAGCTCGTCATAGGCGACAGTCTGACCAGGCTCTTTTTCGTTTTCGAGCTTGGCCTTCGGGCCGTCCGCCTTGCCGAGCCAGTCGTCTTTGACTTCGTTCAGACGCGGGCCGCAGCCGCCATAGGTCTTGTTGGCCTCGTCGGCTGCCTGCATGCGGGACATGGTGATATCCATCTCTTCGGCGAGACGGTCCATGGCCTGCTGAGGCGTGAACGCGCCGGAGTTTACGTCACCAATTTGCTGCCACCAGATCTGCGCCAGCTTTGGATAATCCGGCACGTTGATGCCTGTCGGCGACCAACGCACGCGATCGGGTGAGCGATAGAACTCAACAAGACCGCCCAGCTTCGGTGCGCGTTCCGTGAAGCTTTCATGACGCACGGTCGAGTCGCGGGCGAAGGTGAGGCCAACCTGGCTCTTCTTCACATCGACAGTCTTGGACACGGCAAACTGCGCATAGAGCCATGCGGCTTTGGCGCGGTCTGTCGGGGTGGATTTGAGGATCGTCCATGATCCGACGTCCTGGTAGCCGACCTTCTGGCCCTCTTTCCAGTATGGGCCATGCGGCGATGGTGCCATCCGCCACAACGGCGTGCCGGAATCATCCACCGTGTTGTTGCCATCGGCCTTGGACTTCACCATGTCGGCGGTGAAAGCTGTGTACCAGAAAATCTGCTGGGCCACATTGCCTTGGCTGAGTGCCGGCAAAGACTGGTAGAAGTCATAATCCGCCGCGCCCGGAGGGGCGTAGGCGCGCAGCCATTCGTCCCATTTGGCGATGGCGTAGACCGAAGCCGGGCCATTGGTTTCGCCGCCGCGCGAGACAGACGCACCGGACGGGTTGCAGGAACCCTTATCCATGCGGATGCCCCATTCGTCGATCGGCACGCCGTTTGGCTCGCCGGCCGATCCGGTGCCTGCCATGGAAAGCCACGCGTCAGTCATGCGCCAGCCAAGGTCAGGCGCGCGCTTGCCGTAATCCATGTGGCCATAGATCTGCACGCCGTCGATTTCCTTGACATCTTCCTTGAAGAACTGGGCGATGTCTTCATAGGCCGACCAGTTGACCGGAACGCCGAGCTCATAGCCGAACCGCGCCTTGAACTTTTCCTTCAGGTCAGGACGGTCAAACCAATCCTTGCGGAACCAGTAGAGGTTGGCGAACTGCTGATCGGGCAGCTGATAGAGCTTACCATCCGGGCCGGTTGTGAACTTGATGCCCATGAAGTCAGCCAGATCGAGACCCGGATTGGTCACGTCCTTGCCTTCGCCTGCCATGAAGTCCGTCAGATTGACGGCCAGTTGCAGACGCGAATGCGTGCCGATCAGGTCCGAGTCGTTGACATAGATGTCATAGAGATTGCGGTTGGTCTGCATCTGTGTCTGCACAGCCTGCACGACTTCACCTTCACCAAGAATCTGGTGATTGACCTTGATGCCGGTGATTTCTTCAAACGCTTTGGTCAGAACTGTTGATTCATAGCCATGCGTTGGAATGCCTTCAGACAGGGCGTTGATTTCCATGCCCTTGAACGGTTCAGCGGCCTTGATGAACCACTGCATTTCCTTCAGCTGGTCTTCCTTCGACAGTGTCGAAGGCTGGAATTCGCTGTCAATCCATTTTTGAGCCGCGGCCTCATCGGCCCACGCTGATCCGGTAGCAGCAAACAGCGCAATGGCTGCAGCTGACACCAAAAGGTGCCTTCTCATGGGGGTACTCCTCCGTTGCGTATCTCGCCAGACTGGTTTCAGGCAATCTCCCGATGCCATCCGGAAATACCGGACCATTCAAGCTTGAAACGAAACTGAAAGAACGTCAAGTGAATATTTTCGCGCGTTGTGCAGTGCAATATATTCGTTTTCGCTTGCCATATTCGTTTTTTTTGACAAATATGAAAAAAAACGAAAATAATGACGGATTATGGCTTTGGAACCATTGCATCCCCGCTTGACAGACATTCTCGAACTGGCGCGCCAGCGCGGGCGTGTGGATGTCGAATCATTGTCCGGGCATTTTGATGTGACACCACAAACGATCCGCAAGGATTTGAATGACCTGTGCGACCGGCAGTTGCTACACCGAGTGCACGGCGGAGCGGTTTATCAATCGGGTGTGACAAACTTTGCCTATGACGCCCGGCGGATGCTGGCGGCAGAGAGCAAGCACATCATCGGCCATGCGGCAGCGCGGCTTATTCCTGACAATTCCTCGGTCATTCTCAACATTGGTACAACCACCGAGCAGGTGGCCCTCGCGTTGCGCCGTCATCAGGGCCTGATGGTGATCACCAACAACATCAATGTCGCCAGCATCCTGCGCGACGCACCGTCTGCCGAAGTAGTGATTGCGGGAGGGGTGGTACGCCATTCGGATGGCGGCATCATGGGCGAGGCGACGGTCGATTTCGTCAAGCAGTTCAAGGTCGATTTTGCCGTCATCGGTGCCTCGGCAATTGACCGGGATGGAACCATTCTTGACTATGATTTCCGCGAAGTGAAGGTCAGTCAGGCAATCATCGCCCACGCACGCAAAACCATACTTGTCGCAGACAATCTCAAATTTGAGCGTTCGGCACCGGTTCGCATTGCCGACTTGTCAATGATCGACGTTTTTGTGACTGATATGGAGCCGTCTAAAGAAATCGTGGGTATTTGTCGCAACAGTGGCGTCGATCTGATTATTGCCGATCAGACCGCCGGGGTGCGCGCGGCATGAGCGAGACAGTGCACGATCTTTTCGTCATCGGCGGCGGCATTAACGGATGCGGCATCGCACGCGATGCACAGGGGCGCGGCTACTCGGTGTTTCTAGCTGAAATGAATGATCTGGCGTCCGGTACGTCACGCGCGGCAACCAAGCTCATCCATGGCGGCCTTCGCTATCTCGAACATTACGAATTCCGGCTGGTGCGCGAATCCCTGATGGAACGCGAAGTGCTGTGGGCCAATGCGCCGCACATCATCTGGCCGCTGCGCTTTGTCCTTCCGCACCACAAGGGCCTGCGCCCGGCCTGGCTGCTGCGGCTCGGGCTGTTCATGTATGACCATCTTGGCGGTCGTAAACTTTTGCCGGCTACTAAAACACTCGACATGCGCACCGATCCCTCGGGCACACCACTCAAGCCATTGTTTTCAAAAGGGTTTGAATATTCTGACTGCTGGGTCGACGATGCCCGCATGGTTGTGCTCAACGCCATGGATGCTGCGGCGCGTGGTGCGGTGGTGCGCACGCGCACGAAAGTTGTCAATGCACGGCGCAGCGACGGCATGTGGATGGTGACGATTGAAAGTGCCGGGAAGAAGGAAACCGTCAAGGCGCGGATGCTGGTCAATGCCGCCGGTCCGTGGGTTGATCAGGTGATCGGGCAGGCGCTTGGTAAAAACAATGCCCAAAATGTCCGGCTGGTTCAGGGTAGCCACATCATTGTCCCGAAAATCTTCGAGCATGACCGCTGCTACATCTTCCAGAATTCCGACAATCGCATTATTTTTGCGATCCCATACGAGCGCGACTACACGCTGATCGGCACGACGGACCAGGACTATCCGGGCGATCCCGCCAATGTTGAAATATCGAAGGCCGAGATCGACTATCTGTGCAGCGCTGCGTCGGAGTATTTTGCCAAACCGGTGTTGCCGTCAGACGTTGTATGGACCTATTCCGGCGTGCGCCCGCTGTTTGATGACGGAGCGTCGAAGGCGCAGGAGGCGACGCGCGACTATGTGCTTAAGGTTGAGGGCAACGCCAGCGATGGTGCGCTTTTGAACATCTTCGGCGGCAAGATTACTACCTACCGGCGGCTTTCCGAACATGTTCTGGAAAAGATCGAGGAGGTGCTCGGCAAGAAGAACGGCACATGGACACGTGATGCGGTGCTGCCCGGCGGGGACTTTCCGGCACAAGGGTTCGATGCGCTCGTCGCCAAGGTGCAGCGTGACTTTCCATTCCTTGATGCGCGGCGGGCCACACGTCTGGTGCGGCTCTATGGCACGCGGGCGATCGCGTTTCTCGGTACGGCAAAAGCCCTCGCCGACCTCGGGCCGGTGTTTGGCCCGGACCTGACCGGCGTTGAAGTGGATTATCTCGTCCAGAATGAATGGGCGAAAACGTCAGATGACATCTTGTGGCGGCGCACCAAGGCCGGGCTTGGACTGGCCAAAGCCGATGAAGCCAAGCTCGCCGATTATCTTGCCGCCAAGGCCTGATCATCCTCGCTGCCGGATGTCCTCTGCTCCCGCATTTGCGCCTTGTTTGACCGGCAAACGCCACCGGTGGGTTTGTTGCGACGCCTTCCAAAGGATGATAGCTAGCGCCGCAACACGCCAAGCCGAACTCAAAACAGGCCGTTCATGAAAATCTCCGTGGTCATTCCGTGCAAAAACGAAGCGGAAAATCTTAGCTTTCTATTGGATGAAGTGGACGCGGCTTTTGCCGGTCGCGACCATGAGGTGATCGTGGTCAACGACGGTTCGAGTGACCACACCGGTGAGGTTTTGAATGCCCGTATGAAGGTCAACCCGCGCCTTCGCCATATCCGCCATGACAAGAGCGCCGGGCAGAGCGCAGCTGTGCGCTCCGGCGTGTTTGCAGCTTTGGGCGACATCATTTGCACCATGGATGGCGACGGGCAGAATGATCCGGCCTATCTGCCGAAGCTTGCCGACGCGCTTGTGGCGGCCGGATCTTCTGTGGGTGTCGCCGCTGGTCAGCGGTTGAAGCGGACCGACACTAAAATCAAGCAATATTCCTCGCGCTTTGCCAACGGCTTGCGCCAGAAAATCCTGAAAGACGACACGCGCGATTCCGGCTGCGGGCTGAAGGCCGTGCACACGGACCTGTTCCGTTCGTTCCCGTTTTTTGACGGTTGGCACCGCTATATTCCAGCGCTTGCCAAGCGCGAAGGGCTGAATGTCATCCATCTCGATGTCACCGACCGAAGCCGTGTACACGGCAAGTCCAACTACGGCATTCTTGACCGGGGCCTGCGCGGTGTGCTCGACCTCTACGGCGTCTGGTGGCTGATCCGCCGCCGCAAAGTGGTGCCGACTGTCACTGAAGTGAAGGGATAAGGCCATGATTGCAGAACTCGGCGCATGGCTGCACCTTGTGTTCATCGAACAGTTCAACGGATGGATTGCGCTCGGCTTTCTGGCGCAGGCAATGTTCACCATGCGCTTTGTCGTGCAGTGGCTGGCTTCGGAAAAGGCCGGAAAATCAGTGATGCCGATTGCGTTCTGGTTTTTCTCCATCGGCGGCGGCGTGCTT
>JANPEK010000184.1:0-2203 GCA_031422915.1 Phyllobacteriaceae bacterium
CAATGGCGATCTCATCTTCGCCAGAGCGTTCAAACGCCCACTCACGCTGGCTGGCAACACTCTCGATCACATCGAGCGGGTGCGCGTCGCGGGCAAAGTCAGCGTCCAAAAGTGTCATGCAAATATTCCATATCCGCGAGAAACGGCGACAGCCGCCAAGTCCCGATTTCAAGTCCCGATTTCAAAACGCCCTACGAGGAAACCCGGCTCACCATGGCGGAAAAACACCCTGCCCTGACCATCACCGAAACGCTTTTGAACAGGCCGAAACGAACAGTCTCGAATCATTCAATGTTTTCAGTCTATTGATCGCGGGCCGCTTCGCCAGAGCAATTTTCAAATTGCCCGTAATCGGGTGTGGATAGCGCGCTGCGCCAGGCAATTATGCACAGGTCAAGTGATTCAAAAGACTCCGGAATTTGCCATTCCGGAGTCTGAACTTTGTAGCTGTGGATTACTTTGTTTTGGAGGGCGCAGCAGCAGCTTTTTTGGCTTTGACAGGCGCATCCGCGCCTTCAAGCGCAGCAACCCGTGCCTCAAGCGACGCCAAAGCAAGCTTGAGCACCACATTCTCCGCCCGAGCATTCTGAGCCAACTCGGTCATCGCATCAAATTCCTCGCGCTTGACCAGTTCCATCGAATTGAGCAGCTTTTCGCCCTGCGCCCGGAAGACACCTTCGACTTCCTTGCGCACACCCTGCGCCGCGCCAGCGGCATCCGTCATCAGCTTGGCGAATTCATCCAATATGCGGTTTGGGCCAGTGGTCATGTCGCGCCTCCATCAATAGCTGCACTTGACTTAGGAAGTCGCACTGCCGAAAGCAAGGCAGAGGATTGCCGCATCTAAAGGGCGCATCGAATGACTGAAAAATTGACAGACTATGACCCTGCCAACGCGCTCGTAGACGAGGAGGAAATCGCAAATTTCATGGCCGAGGCACATGTGACTGGCGATGCGGCCGTAATTGCCGGAGCGATTGAGATCGCGAAACGGGCTAAGGCTCGCGCCCCATCTTCGCCACCCTCGACAGACAGGGTCGCACCGCTGTAACCAGAGCGCATCATGTCAGCCATTCAAGCACTGCCCTTCACCACCCTCACCTATCCGCAATTCGACCCGATCGCATTGCAGCTCGGACCACTGGCCATCCATTGGTATGGCATCGGTTATGTCGTCTCGATCCTGTTGGCCTGGTGGTATTCCAAGCGACTTGTTTCCAATCCGGCGCTTTGGCACGATGGCAAGCCTCCGATAAAGCCGCTGGACCTTGACGACTTTGTCACCTGGGCGGCGCTCGGCGTGGTGCTGGGTGGAAGGATCGGTTACATCCTGTTCTACGATTTTGCGCGGTTTGCGGCTGACCCTCTGTCGATGTTTGCAGTCTGGAACGGCGGCATGTCCTATCATGGCGGCATGCTCGGGGTGATCCTTGCAATGGTGCTGTTTGCACGGCGGCGCGGCATTCCGGCGTGGAGCCTTTTGGACACAGTGGCGGCCGGCGTGCCGTTCGGACTAGGTGTCGGACGGTTGACGAACTTCATCAACGGCGAATTGTGGGGTCGGGAAACGGATGTGCCTTGGGCGTTCGAGTTGCCAAGTGGAGAGGTCCGCCACCCGAGTCAACTCTACGAAGCGCTGCTTGAGGGGCTCGTGCTGTTCTTTATCCTGCGTTTCCTTACCCACCGGATGCTGAAACTGAAGACACCAAAGTTCATCGGCGGTGCATTCATTTGCGGTTACGGCCTGTCGCGCATATTCGTTGAACTGTTCCGCGTTCCGGATGTGCAACTGGGCTATCTTGCCGGCGGCTGGCTGACCATGGGCATGGTGCTGTCAACACCGATGGTGCTTGCCGGAATCTGGGCCATGGCGACTGCGAAAACGCCAACTATCGCAAAATGACACCGCTCGAAGCCAAACTCCGTCGCCAGATCGCGCTTGAAGGCCCGATGACTGTCGCAGAATATTGGGCACAATGCCTGTTCGACCCTGAACATGGCTACTATACGACGCGCGTGCCGATCGGTGCTGCCGCTGATTTCACCACCGCGCCGGAAATCTCGCAGATGTTCGGCGAGATGCTGGCGGCCTGGTGGCTGGCGACAGTGCGTGAAAACAACATCGCCCCGGCACTCGTCGAGATCGGTCCCGGACGCGGCACGCTGATGGCTGACATGCTTCGCACACTCGCCAAACTCGACC
>JANPEK010000185.1:0-10125 GCA_031422915.1 Phyllobacteriaceae bacterium
AGCGCATTGCGCGGTTTGCGGTTGCGCACGACTTGGCTGATCATTTCGAGGCAGCCTGACGTGGTGCCATGGTGGCCGGTGCCGAAGGCTTGGGCGGCGTCGATCTCGATGGCGATTTCGCCCGGGCGGGCAGTGCCGCGATCGTGCGAGCCATGGACGACGAAACGTCCGGCGCGGACGGGTGGCAGCAAATCGAGCGCGTGGGTGACCCAGTCGATATCCGGCAGGTTTTCCAGGCCGAGGGGCAGGCCGAAGAAGTCTGAGCCCAGAGCCTGTTCGAGGCGGGCTCGGGATTCGTCGGTGATGTCGGTGTCGATGTAGAGCGAGACTTCGTGAATGTCCTTGTCCTCGTCCACTTCGAGGATCGAGACCGGGAAGCCATCGTCATCGAACGCCTGCTCGACCAGACGGAAGATGCGCTCGGCCTCCAGCCGTCCGGCGGACAGGTAAAATCGGGATTGGGACATAAGGGGCAGGACCTTTTGATTTTGATGAAAAGGCGGGCAAATGGCTGCAATCTGCTGCGTCAAACCGCTCGAACGGGCTTTAGCCCGTCCTTCGCGCTTTTCCTTGCATATTTTTGCCCTTTACCCGCCTTTTCATCAAAATCAAATGGTCTTGCCCCAGGCGAATTCAGAGCTTGGCGAGACGCTTCATCTTGGCGAGCGCAGTATCAGGATTTTCGTCGTAGGCAATGGTGCCGTGGAAGCGGGCATTGGAATCGAGCAGGAAGACCAGCGCTGTATGGTCCATGGTGTAATCGCCGCCAGATGTGTCCACTTTCTTGAAGTAGACGCCCCAAGCCTTGGCCATTGCTGCAACTTTATCCTTGTCGCCGGTGATGCCGGTGACGCGGTCTGTGACATTGGAGATGTAGTTTTTCAAGAGTTCCGGCGTGTCGCGTTCGGGGTCGATTGATATGAAGAAGGCACGTATGTCCTTTCCCTCATCACCAAGCTTGTCGAACCAGTCTTTCATTTCAAAAAGTGTTGTCGGGCAGACTTGCGGACAATTGGTGAAGCCGAAGAAGACGGCGGAGGGGTGGCCCTCAAAGGCCGCCTGCGTGATTGGCTGGCCGTTCATGTCGGTCAGTTCGAACGGCGCGCCGTAGGGTACTTCGGTGTTGGTTTTGTCGAGCCAAGTGTAGGATGCCCAGCCTGCGGCAAGGGCGATGAGCGTGAACAGGGTTGCGTAGATGGCGCGGACGGTGCGTTGCATGAAGACTATTTCCGTTGGTCAGAAGCACCAGGCGAGCGCGGAGGAGCCGAGCGTCATGAGGATTTGCGGGCCGTTGTCGATCCACATGGCAAAGACCGCGCCGCTGGCGATGGCGAACAGCAGGATGGCCACGGCAATGATTGCCAAGCGGGGCCGCGCGGAGGGTTGGGCGGACTGGGTCATCCGATGATTATAGCGCATCTTGGACGTCCTGCTGATGGAAAATTGCCGCATGCGGGATTGGATTTGGAGATGGCGTTGCTGTTGCGTTCGGGGCGTTGCCGATTTACGGAAAAACGCATGGATGATCTTTCGCAGCGCAAGACCGATGAACCGCGCATTCACACGACTGCGCAGCTGAAAAGCTCGAAGATCGGCAAATATTGCGAGATCGGCGAGCGAGTGGTGCTGCGCGAGGTTGTGGTCGGCGATTTCAGCTATTTTGAACGCAACGGCGAGGCGATCTATGCCGAGCTTGGCAAATTTTGCTCGGTGGCGGCAAATGTGCGGATCAATGCGCTGGAGCATCCGATGGAACGGCTGACGATGCACAAGGTGAGCTACCGGCCGAACGAGTATTTCCGGTTTCACGGGCTGGACAATGATTTTCGCGAGCGGCGGCGCAGCAAGCATGTGACCATTGGCCATGATGTTTGGATCGGGCATGGCGCTGTGATTTTGCCGGGCGTGACGATTGGCACCGGTGCGGTGATCGGCGCGAATGCGGTGGTCTCGAAGGATGTTGAGCCCTTCCAGATCATCGCGGGTGTTCCAGCCAAGCCGCTTCGCTTCCGGTTCAGCCCCGAGGTTTGCCAGCGCATTCTTGCCAGCGCCTGGTGGGATTGGCCGGTGGAAAAGGTTGCCGAAGCGATACCGGACATGCAGGCGCTTGGCATTGACGCGTTTCTCGACAAATGGGCTTGATGTCACTTTTGGGTTTGATGCCAAACTGGCAACAGTTCAACATGCCTTGCAAAGCTCATGGCTGAAGCAAAAGCGGCGGGCGGTGTTTTCGTAAGCATTTTGCGCTCCATACCGGTGTGCTGAGGCGCGTTACAAACGGCTGACAATTTCGAATGGCATACTTACATTCGTGCTGTCCGGAACCCATATCCGACCCACGCGTTTCGTCTGCACTTTCGGAGCTTTCAAATGAAAAAATTTGCTGCTGTCGCCCTCGTTGCCGCCATCGCCACGCCTGTTTTTGCAGAGGAGGTGGGCCAGGTTGGTGTTGATTGGTTTGGCAATGACATCGTCATCGAAGCTTTCGCCGATCCGGAAGTGCAGGGCGTGACCTGCCATATCTCGTATTTTGACCGAGGCGTGATTGACCGGTTGCAGAAGGGCAACTGGTTTGAAAACCCGTCGGACAGCTCTATCGCATGCCGCCAGACCGGCCCGATCACCATTGGTGAAATCACGCTTGATGAAGAGGGCGAAGAGGTTTTCAACCAAGGCATTTCGCTGATCTGGAAACAGCAGGTGGTCAACCGGATCTACGACAGGAAGAACGACACGCTGGTCTACCTGTCGCATTCGCGCCAGGTTCAGGACGGGTCTGCCAAAATGTCGCTTACGACCGTGCCGCTTTATAATCAACAGGTCAACTGGACCAGCGGCAAGCCGGTGCCGTGAGTAACAAATCCTGCTAAATATTGCCGGGAGAGCGCCAAGCGGGCTGCCGTGCCGGGACGCTATTTTGCCGTCACCACGCCCTTCATCATCGGATGAATCTTGCAAACAAACGGGTGCTCGCCAACCGCGGCAACCGCTATCTGCTTCGATTCCCCCTTCGACAAGCGGCCTGTGTCGAACGCGCCATCCGCCGCTGTTGCCGTGTGCGGAGCTGCGTCCGCATTTGTGAAGGTTATTGTATCACCGGCGGCAAGTTCGACTGAGGCGGGAACGAATTTCATTCCTGCGATTTTCACTGCGTGATCGGCCGAGAATGCCGTTGATGCGATGGTGGACAAGGCGAAGGCGAAGGCGAAGGCGAGACGGCGCATGACAATTTCCTCCCTCTGAATTGATAGAGAAGATATAACATTCAAACGCACTGCTGTGAATGCGCCTGCTAGAGTCGCAGGTGATATCGAGTCTTGAAGCGCTTGGCGCGCCGATCAACTCTTCTTGACAAACTCTGTCTTCAAAACCAGCCCCTTGATCTCCTTGGACCGGACCTCGATTTTGCCCGGCTCGTCGGTTACATGAAGGCCCTTGAACATTGTACCGCGCTTGATTACGGACGATGAACCTTTAACCTTGAGATCCTTTATCATCGTGACAGTGTCGCCTTCTGCGAGGATGGCTCCATCTGAATCGCGTGTTTTCATGATTGCTGCCGTCTTTTCCTGCCGTTTGACTTGCCTCAATGACAAAGCCGCCTTGTCCCGCCGATAGATGATCCGCGCTCTATTCCAAGCCTTGGGAGGGACTTGATGGCAGATATGCCGCAACATTTGCCTGCATCGCCAATGCCGAGGGTCAAGCCGCTGACTTTCCGTGAACTGGAAAATTCAGTTTCACGCGGTATGGCGGACTTTGTTGCCAAGCCGCAATTCGGGCTTGCCATCGGTTCTGCCTGCGCATTTTTCGGTATCGCGATTGTCGCTTGCGTCCGCTGGCTTGGCGCTCCCTGGCTGATTTATCCGTTTGCGATCGGCTTTCCGCTGATAGGTCCCTTTCTTGCTGTTGGGCTTTATGAAGTGTCGCGACGGCGGGAGACTGGAGAACCGGTAACGTGGATCGCCGTGACCTCGCGCATGTGGCTGCAGCGGCGGCGGGAACTTTCTTGGATGGCGTTTGTGGTGCTTTTTGTGATGTGGATCTGGGTCTATCAGGTGCGGCTGCTGATGGCGCTGTTTCTTGGCAGGTCCAGTTTTGCGACAATCGATGCGTTTCTGAACATTCTGGTGACGACGCCTTCCGGCTGGCTGTTCCTTGGCATTGGACACCTTGTGGGCGCGGCGCTGGCGCTGATCATGTTTTCGATCACCGTGGTTTCGATCCCGCTGCTGATGGAGAAGGAGCTGGACGTTGTCACAGCCATGATCACCTCTGTGAAAGTGGTGCTGGCAAGCCCGGTGGTCATGATTGGCTGGGGGATTGCCGTGACGCTCATGGTCGTCGTGGCATCGTTGCCGCTGTTTCTTGGATTGATCATTGTTCTCCCGGTGCTTGGCCACACCACGTGGCACATCTACAAAAAGACTGTGGAGTGAGCGTTCATTGACGGTTCATCTCCTACCTGCTGTTTTACGGCAGTTGCTGAGAGGGTAGATAAGCAATGGCGAAAATATTTGCGGCGGCGCTGGCGGGTATGGGCCTGATGTTTGATGTTGGCGCGTCCCTCGCGGCCAGTTTTGACTGCGGCAAGGCGAAGGGCAAAATCGAGAAGGCGATCTGTTCGGATGCAGCGCTTTCTGATCTCGATGAATATCTCGGGCGCTACTATGGCGGCGCGGCGGAGACGCTCAAGGACGGAGCGGCGTGTTTGAAGGCGGATCAGCGGGTTTGGGTGAAGACGGTTCGCGATGCCTGCGGGGCCAAGGTCGATTGCCTCAAGGATGCGTATCTCAAGCGGCTTGGCACGCTGGACAATTTGCAGCCGGGTGTGACGCAGTTGAAAAACATTGAACTGCCGAAAGTGCAGCGTTTGATAACGGCTGTTCCACCGGCGGCGGATTCGGTTCCGGGCAAGCCCGGCAAGCCGATGCGCGCTTCCGGAAAAATGGTCTATGAAACCAATGACATATACAATATGGGATATGCGGTGAAGCCGGATGGCGGCAAGCCCACCGCCTTCATTTTCGAGATGGATTTAGGTTCGAGCCCGACACATGAGGCCGTGCGGGCGCTGACAGAGCAGACCGGCAATGCGCGCTTTGAAGTGCGCGGGTTTGTGTCCTCCGAAGGCGGGTTTGATCAGAACCAGTGCCGTTATGTCTATTTGCAGTCGGAATAGGGTCAGTTGACGCGGCAGCGCTTGGCGCGTTCACGGGCCTTGATCTGGGCGACGCGGCGGACCTCGGCGCGGGAGAGCGACGGGTTCGATGTGTAGCAATCGGAATTGTCGAACGTGTCTTTGCCGAGCTGCGTTTTGAAGCAGAAGCCGTTGTCGTCGAAGATCTGGTTGCGCTCGTACCAGAGGTCGTAGCAGCTTTCGGCCTTGGCGGGCGACAGGCCGACGGTGAGCGCAAGGGCGGCGGTGGCGGGCATCAGGAAAAGGCGCATCGGTATTTCTCCCCGGGGTTTGATGAAGTTAAGTATCGCACCATGTGTCGGCGCGTGGCTCGATTTGGTTCATCAAAGCGGAAATTTTCTCTCCTTGCATCCCCTGTTTTGGGTAAAGCCAAAGAAAAACGGGCGGAGCCTAATCCGCCCGAGTCGGGTACACAACCGGAGGGTTATCAGGCGGCGAACTGGTTCATCGTGTTGTGCGCGCCGCCGGCTTTGAGGGCTGACTCGCCGGCGAAATATTCCTTGTGATCATCGCCAATGTCGGAGCCGGACATGTTCTGGTGCTTGACGCAGGCGATGCCTTGGCGGATTTCGGCGCGCTGGACGTTTTTGACGTAGCCGAGCATGGCCTGATCGCCGAAGTATTCCTTGGCGAGATTGTCTGTGGAAAGCGCGGCGGTGTGGTAGGTCGGCAGGGTGATGAGGTGGTGGAAAATGCCGGCTCTTGCGGCGGAGTCGCGCTGGAAGGTGCGGATGGCCTCGTCGGCGATGTTGCCGAGTTCCGTGCCGTCATAATCGACGCTCATCAGCCGCGCGCGCTCGTAAGCAGACACGTCCTTGCCGTCAGCCTGCATCGCATCAAACACCTGCTGGCGGAAATTCAGGGTCCAGTTGAAGGACGGCGAATTGTTATAGACCAGCTTGGCATTGGGGATGACCTTGCGGATTTCATCGACCATGCCGGCGATCTGGGCAATGTGCGGCTTTTCGGTTTCGATCCAGAGCAGGTCGGCGCCGTTTTGCAGCGAGGTGATCGAGTCGAGCACGCAGCGCGCTTCGCCTGTGCCGGAGCGGAACTGGTAAAGGTTTGACGGAAGGCGCTTGGGGCGCATGAGCTTGCCGTCGCGCTTGATGACCACGTCGGAGGATTGCAGCTGATCGGCGGTGATTTCTTCGCAATCGAGGAAGGCATTGTACTGATCGCCGAGATCGCCGGGCTCCTTGGAGTAGGCGAGCTGTTGGGTGAGGCCGGCGCCGAGCGAATCTGTGCGGGTGACGATGACGCCGTCTTCGATGCCGAGCTCAAGGAAGGCGTAGCGGCAGGCGCGGACTTTGGCGAGGAACACTTCGTGCGGCACGGTGACCTTGCCGTCCTGATGGCCGCACTGCTTTTCGTCGGAGACCTGATTTTCGATCTGCAGGGCGCAGGCACCCGCTTCGATCATCTTTTTGGCCAACAGATAGGTGGCTTCGGCATTGCCGAAACCGGCGTCGATGTCGGCGATGATCGGCACGATGTGGGTTTCGTAGCTGTCGATCTTGTGTTGGATTTCCTTGGCCTTGACCTCGTTGCCGGCGGTGCGGGCGGCGTCGAGATCGCGGAACAGGATGTTGAGCTCACGCGAGTCGGCCTGGCGCAGGAAGGTGTACAGCTCTTCGATGAGGGCTGGCACGGAGGTCTTTTCGTGCATGGACTGATCGGGCAGGGGGCCGAACTCGGAACGCAGTGCGGCGATCATCCAGCCGGAGAGGTAGAGGTAGCGGCCCTTGGTGGTGCCGAAATGCTTCTTGATGGAGATCATCTTCTGCTGGCCGATAAAGCCATGCCAGCAGCCGAGCGACTGGGTGTAATTGGCCGGATCCTTGTCATAGGCCGCCATGTCCTTGCGCATGATGGCGGCGGTGTAGCGGGCGATGTCGAGCCCAGTGCGGAACCGGTTCTGCGCCCGCATCCGCGCCACGGCCTCGGGGTCAATGCCGTCCCATGTGCCGTGATAGCCCTTGATCAGCGCGGCGGTGCTTTGGATGTCGGTCGAGTAGGTCATCGTGCGGCCCTTTGTACTTTAGTATTGTAAATTCTGTCATTTCGCAGGTGCGAGAGTGGCGGGGTTTGTGGGCTTGGGTTTGTCATGAATAGACCGGGCAGTCATGTAGATGCGCGGGTTTGGCTCGGGAATTCGTGTGCGAATGTTGCAGCGCGTCAAAGATGGGGTGTAAATTTGTAAAGGATTTACAACACGGGAGCGCAGTCCCCTCTCCGTCGGCTTCGCCGACACCTCTTCCCGCAAGCGGGGCGAGGTTAAACTCTTCGATCTTTGCGCCTTTCCTGAAAGATTGGGAGAAAAGGCTAAAAAGTTGGCCTAGTTCAACCTCGCCCCGCTTGCGGGGAGAGGTGTCGGCGAAGCTGACGGAGAGGGGACTTCTTACTTCAATCTTGGAATGAACCTGAAATCGGCAATCACCAATTCCGTTATCCGCCCCTGCAATGCCGCCAATATCGTCTCGCAAACGGCATCGCGTTCCTTGAACACATCGGTGTTCCAAAACCGCATAACCGAATAGCCAGCCGCCGCCATGAACTGGTCGCGGCGCGCGTCGTGCGTGCTTTCTGCATGCTGGCCGCCGTCGATCTCGACAACAAATCTCTCGCTGCGGCACAGGAAATCCGCGAAGTAAGGACCAATGGGACATTGCCGAACAAACTTGTATCCGCCTAGACGCTTTGCCTTCAGCTCAATCCACATCAGCGCTTCGGCGTCATTGTCGGCTTGGCGCAACTGGCGGGCAAATTGGATGGCGTCGGGTTTTGGGTGCATGGAGCGTTTTGACCGGGTTCAATTTTGAATTGAACATCGGTTGTGCGGCGGGTGCAAGGGGGCTTTGGAGTTTGTGGCGCAGGCCCCTCTCCGTCACGGGCTTCGCCCGCGACACCTCTCCCCGCAAGCGGGGCGAGGTTAAACTCTTCATCGCCGCAGCTGTCGGCGAAGCCGACGGAGAGGGGACTGCTGATCGCTTCGCAAAGCCGGTTCATCCATTGTCGCAACGGCCATGCCCGCACCGGCTTCGCACACCGCCGGGGCACCCCCTTCTGTCGGCATTCGCCGACATCTTCCCCGCAAGGGGGAAGATCACTCGGAGGCAAGACTCACGGGATATTGATGCACCATCACCTTAGTCTAAGCATCTACCAGAAACGACCGCCGAAGCCAGCCGGACCTTTGGGGCACGTCGCCGACTCCAAGAACATTTACAAAAACCCAGTTTCCATCAAATTCAAGCGGCGCGACCCGGGTGCCGTTTGCCAGCTCGACAAGCACGTCAAATTCGGTGCCTGGACCCCGACGAAGGTTAAGTCCTTCAGCTGAATTTACAACCAGAACATTGCCACCTTGCGAAGCGGCTCCCTCGAATACGGCTTCGCGAAAACTTTGCATGTCGAATGCAGGACCTGGATCCCACTTTCGACCCACCGATATGTCGTCGTGACCGATGATTTGGGCTAAGCCGTATTTGTCCTTTATCGCGCGAACGACTTCAATTGCAGTTGCGATTTGTGCTAGGGAAAACGGCTCCCAACCGATGGGGCCATTTGGCCATTCGGGACGTCGGCCATTTTTATGGCGAGCCAAAACGGGGTTGTTTATCGTTTCTCCAGTCCAAGACCTCCAGTTGCTGCCACTTTGGGTGAGGTAGCCCCAGTTCGCCAACTCGATACCCCACGATTTGTTGTTCAAGCCATTCATGCCTTGCCAAGTCGATGCACCGGCGTGATTGGCTCCGACATTAAAGTCTACACACTGAATAACTGAACCGTCTCTGTCTACAACCACTTGAGCGGACGATTTAGCAGTGTTTGCGGGGTCTTTGAACCAATTTGCAGAAGACCTTCCCGACGAACCAAAAGTAAAATGGATAACAGCTATGCTAGGAGTATTTGCGAACGCCCCGTTCGTATGCGATGCTGGCGAAGCAATTCTCTCTACGAGAGAACCATTTCGAACTAGACGATGATTGTTGTTAATTGAAATAGACATTTCAGTGCTCACTTTCAAATGCGAGAAAGTCTGAAGTCGCCGTTAACAAAATACATAATATACCACTCAGAATTGCCTGTCGAGATATTTTATGACTACAAGACGTGCAGCGTTTGTTTGGTACTCAAACCCGCTCCACAAACCCGTCCAGCACCCGCTTCTCGCCCGCCCGATCAAACAATATCGTCAACTTGTTCCCCTCAATCCCCGTCACATTCCCGTTGCCGAACTTGATGTGAAACACCCGATCCCCCGCCTTGAACCGCGACGGCTCGGTGCTGACGCTTTTGGCTACCAGTTCGCCTTCGATGGTGCGGGGCTTTACCGAGCCTCTGCCCGCGCCCAAGCTGGAATCCTCTTCGCCGTAGGCGATGCGTTCCACGTTGGGGCCGGAGCGGTTGCCCCAGTTGGTTGCTGTGGCTTGGGTTCGGTTGGCTTGGGCGCGTTGCCAGCCGGGGGTGGTGTAGGTTGCTGTGAAGGCTTCCTGTTTGTCGAAGCGTGAGGCGCCGTAGGGGTTTTGGCGGGCGAAACCGCCTTGTTGGCCGTAGCCGCCGTAGCCGTTGCCCGCCTCGGTGACTTCGACATGGGCTTCGGGGAGTTCGTCTAGGAATCTGGACGGAATGGTGGACTGCCACATGCCGTGGATGCGGCGGTTGGAGACGAACCAGATGTGGGCGCGGTGTTTGGCGCGGGTGAGGCCGACGTAGGCTAACCGGCGCTCTTCCTCGAGGCCTGAGCGACCGCCTTCATCGAGCGCGCGCTGATGGGGGAACAGACCTTCTTCCCAACCGGGGAGGAAGACGGTGTTGAACTCGAGGCCCTTGGCGCCATGCAGCGTCATGATGCTGACGGCGTCGAGGTTTTCGTTCTTTTCGGCGTCCATGACCAGCGAGACGTGTTCGAGGAAGGCGCG
>JANPEK010000186.1:0-46841 GCA_031422915.1 Phyllobacteriaceae bacterium
CCGTTCCATCACCAAAACATCCAGCTTCGACTCATACTGCGGAGCCGGAAACTCGAACACCAGTTTGTCTTTGCCACGGCGGGTCACAATCGCGACCTGATCCTCTTTCGGGTCCTCACCATATTTGCGCGCCGGGTCGTCGTTGACGTGACCTGCACCGACGAAGACCAATTCTGTGTCTGACTTGGTGTAGAACCGTCCGGTAAGGCGCTGCGAGCCGGAGATTTTGGTCACAAACCAGCCGACACCGTCATCAGTGATGCTGCATTTGAACCAGTTGTACGGCGTGATCGGCAGACTGCCGCCGACTTTTATGACGCGGCATTTCCAGTTGCCTATCGGATCAAAGTTTCCGGACATCGAGAGTTTCTCGCCTGCGAGCGCGCTGGTGAGAATGTCAACTTCCTCAGCTGTTCCGCCGCGCAGACCTTCTGCGAGCGCTTCGGCCTCGGTCTTTTCAAAATTCGCCAGCCTGTCCCTGTCGAAAGGTGAGAGTAGTTTGTCAAGTACGCCGTCTGCATTGCACGGGGCAACGAGCGAGACGGTGAACAGGAGCGAGAAAAGGGTTTTGCGCATGGTCCATCTTCAATGTTATGTGCGGCCAAATCATGAAAGGCGGAACGCCTTTGCGGAGGAACAGAATGAGCCATTCGGCTGACATTGCCAAGATCAAAAGCCAGGAGGAAACGCTCGTTTTTGCGCGCTTCGATGAAGAAAATGCGCTGACAATCGGGCTTGCGATCGTTGACACGATCAAGGCGCTGAATGGATTTGCTCTGGTCGACATCCGGTTATGGGATCGGCAGTTGTTTGCCTATTCGATGCCTGGCGCAAGTGCCGACAATGCCGAATGGGTACGGCGGAAGATCAATGTGGTTCGCCGCTATCAGATATCCTCCTACCGGATGGGCCTTGAACTGGCAGAAACGAGACGGGCACTCGACGCGTCGCGCGGCGTTGACCCGCTGGACTTTGCTCCGCATGGCGGATGCTTCCCTATCCGGATGAAGGGCGGTCCCATTGTCGGCTGCATCACAGTCTCCGGCCTGCCGCAGCGCGATGATCATAATGTCGTTGTGGAATCCATTTCGGCCCATCTTGGTATCGATCTGGCGGAAATTGCGCTTGATTGAGCCAATTTGTCCCGAAACGGGGCATATTGTCTGGCACGCAATTCGCATTGGTATTTGCCAAACAGGAGGCAATACAATGTTGTTCAACGGTCAATCTCTAGCTCAAGACTCCCTGCATCTGTCACATTCCGTCAAAGTTGACTACGAAGGCGATGAACGCCGCACCGAGCGCCGCCGCCGCATATTGAAGAGCGCTCTGGTCCAGTTCAACAATGGATTCGGCAGCCTAGAGTGCGTCCTGCGTGATCTCAACTCGAACGGTGCCAAAGTATCGATGGGGCAAACGGCTGGCATTCCAAACCGGTTCCGTCTGAGCATTGCGGGCGAGCATACTCCGATTGAGGCTATTATCCGCTGGCGCACGCCCCGCGATATGGGCGTGTCATTTCTGATGCGTGCGGACTGATCTCCATTTCCCACCGGCGTTTCCGTTTGTAATTTGCCCAAGTCCTGATTAGGGAACAGACGGGGCATAAATGAAGGGCTGGCCGGTGGGGGACATGTTTTCTGTGCGGGACAAATCAGTCCTGATCACCGGCGGTTCGTCTGGTCTGGGGCTGCAGTTCGTGCGGTTGTTTTCCGGCTGCGGGGCCAAAGTGTGCTCCGTGGCCACCACACATGAGCCACTCGTTTGCGAAAGTGTTTTGGCGGACGATCATGCCCATGAGCCAGTTTTTGTCACCGCGAACCTTCGCGATGAAGAAGGTGTGACTTCTGCTCTCGACGAGGCCACATCGGCAAATGGCGTGCCGGATATTGTGTTCAACAATGCCGGCGTGACGCTTCGCAAGCGCTTTCTGGATGTTGAGCGTGATGACTGGGCTCATCTTATGGACATCAATCTGAAGGCGATGTTCTTTCTGGCGCAGGACGCGGCAAAGCGGATGATTGCCTCCAAAATGCCGGGCTCAATCATCAACATGAGCAGCATTTTGGCTTCCAAGGCGATGACTGGAACGGCTGCGTATTCGACTGCCAAAGCCGCCATTTCGCAGATGACCCGATCGATGGCGCTGGAACTTGGTCCGCACGGTATTCGCGTCAACGCGATTGCGCCGGGGTGGTTTGAAACCCGGATGACTGCGAGTTTTCTTACCGATCCAGCCAAGTCATATCTCAAGAGTGTAAACCCGTTGCGGCGGCTCGGCAGCGAGGGCGACCTTGACGGCGCTGCGCTTTTGCTTGCTTCCGAAGCCGGACGCTATATCACTGGCACCACCATCACGGTTGACGGCGGGCAAAGCCTCTCCGGTTGAATCTGGGAGGCAACATGCCGGTTCGCATTGCGACATTCAACATCGAGAATCTGATGCGCCGGTTTGACTTCACCGGTTTTCACAACGACATCAATGCTGACAGATCAACACTGCTGTTCGATATCCGTGATGAACAGCAGTATCGCCAGATTGAGCAAGCGCGAATGGTTGCGCACACTGACGACACGCGCCAACAGTCAGCGCTGGCCATTGCTGATACCAAGGCTGATATTCTCTGCCTGCAGGAAGTTGACAACATCGACGTGTTGAATGCGTTCGAGTTCGGCTACCTGTTCCGCATGATCGGCAATGGCTACAGGCAAAAATTTCTGGTGGAAGGCAACGACTCGCGCGGCATCGATGTGGCCGTGATGATGCGCGAGACGACCAAATCCGGTGAGCCGATCGAATGCCTCAAAGTCACCAGCCACGCAGGGCTGACGTTTGAGGAACTGAATGTTTTCTCGGATGGCGTTGCCAAGCTTGGCATTCATGCGAACGAGCGCATCTTCCGGCGCGATTGTCTGGAGCTGGAGTTGCGCATCGGCGGCAAGCCGTTGACGCAGTTTGTCACGCACCTGAAATCGATGGGCGGGCCGCGCAATGGCGTTGACGGGCGCACGTCCACCTTGCCGGTGAGAACGGCTGAGGCAAAGGCGATACGGCATATTATCACACAGCGGTTTGGTGAAGGAGAAACGGCCAAACATGACTGGCTGCTGTGCGGCGACATGAATGACTACATTGAACGTATCGACATCCGCGATAACGGACATGACGGCTATGACTTTGTCCCGGTGGCCGACACGAACAGCGCGCTCAATGTTCTGCTTCAAGACGGGTTTTGCGAGAACCTTGTTGCGCGTCGTGATGTCATGGATCGCTGGACATTGTTTCATGCGCGCGGGCCTCTTGAAAGGCATTTGTGCCAGCTTGACTACATGTTTGCGTCTCCCGCACTGGCGGCAAAGAATGCGGGCAAAAAGCCAGACATTTTCCGCCGCGGCCAGCCGTACCGGACGATTTTTCCGACGGGGCAGGATGTCGATCGCTACCCGCGCGTTGGCTGGGACCGGCCAAAGGCGAGCGATCATTGCCCGGTGGCGATGACGTTTTCGCTGTGAGGCGGCTCGGGTATGCAAACCGAGCTGCTTCTTCCCGAAAATGAGCCTGTTCTCGTGTCCGGTCTTGAGATCAGGACGGACGGCGTTTTGCCTGCGCTTTTTGCGAAGCAGAGTGACTTGGTCAAAAAAGGTTGGCATGCGCGCGTGGCTGACAATCCGTATTTGTTCAATGGTGCGGTGTATTTAACCGGTAATATAACGCTTCAGGACGGATGCCTGACCGGTCACGCCGCAAGAACTGACTATGCAAACTTCCTGCACTGGCGCGGCAATACGCCGTTCCAAAACGTCGTAGGGCTTCATCACATATTTCCAGCGGCGGCGATTGAGAGTGCTGACGGGATTCTCGTTGCGGTGCGTGCTTCGTCCACCACGATCAACTCCGGAAAAGTGTATTTTGCCGGCGGGAATTTTGATGATGACGATGTGGTGGACGGGCGGCCGGACCCGTACCACAATATGAGGCGCGAGGTTTTGGAGGAAACTGGATTGGACCTTTCCGCGATGTCAGAAGGTGACGGCTGGATTGCCGTGCGCAGCCATCGCTTTATTGCGGTGTTCAAACCCTACAAGTCGCTTCAAACGGCAGCTGATCTTGCGACGATGATCTTGAGCCATGTCGGGAAACAAACGGCACCTGAAAATGATGCCTGCATTCTTGTTCGTGATGCCCGAGACATTACCTCAAACATGCCGCTGTATATGCAGGCCTATTGCCGGTATTGTTTCAAAAGTTAGGCTGAAGTGGCTTTCAGCTGATTAAGTGCAAACAGCGACAAGAGACTGGAATTTCGACTTTATTTCGTGCCGACAACGACTTTGGAAAATGATGGAAACTCGCCCATCTCATTGCCAGCGCCGTCGTACTGTTTGCCTGAAGTGATTGTGACTTCCACTGTTTTGCCAATCATGTCGTCAGGAATCGCAGCTTGCTCATTCCACGGCGTGCATGCGTCGGCGGCGCAAAGTGCGGTCAATTCCTCGCCGTCGTTTTTGGTGATTGTCAGATAGCAATTATCTCCGCATTCGTAGCTCTTGATGATACCGGTGGCCATATCTGCGGCAAGACTGGGCGTTGCGGTCAGGAACACCGACATAAGAAGCAACGAAACAAAAGCAAGGCGCACTGGAATTCCTTCGGAGTTTGAGGCTATTGATTTTTCGTAGGTCTACCCGGTATGCGAGGCGCTGAGATTATGGTCCGGATTTGTTTCATTGCCATTTTATGAGTTGCGACTTTTCCGGCTTTGCTCACGGAACATCTCCAAGAATTCCATTGCACACAATGTAACATAATTGACCGCCACAGCAAGACAATGACTCTCCCTCACTCATGTCTTAGCGCGTCAATCGGGTTCAATCTTGCGCCGCGCAGGGCCGGGAAGAAGCCGAAAACGAGGCCTATGGCCGCGGAAAAACTGGCTGCGAGGGCGATGACGGAGAGGCTCGGATTGAAAGGAATTGCGAAGGCATAGGAGGCGAGCGCCGCAAGTGCGAGACCGAGTGCGATGCCGAATATGCCTCCAAGCAGCGCCAGCACCGTGGCTTCGACGATGAACTGGGTGAGAATGTGCCATTCCTGCGCGCCGATGGCGAGGCGGATGCCGATTTCGCGGGTGCGCTCGGTGACAGACACCAGCATGATATTCATGATGCCGATGCCGCCGACGAGCAGGCTGACACCGGCAACCGCGCTCAGCATGCCGGTCATGACACCCATCGTGCTGGTCATGGCGTTGGCGATCTGGGTCTGATCTCTCACGTTGAAATCATCGTCCTGATCCGGTCCGATCTTGCGTATCTCGCGCATCGCTGTCTCGATGCGTCTCTGCATTTCGGAGGTCTCCACAGTGTCAGAGGCAGAAATGTATATGATTTGAACTTCATTGGTGCCCGAGATGCGGCGCTGGAATGCCTGCATCGGCATGATGACGACATTGTCCTGATCCTGGCCGAAACCTGAAGTGCCTTTGGATTCGAGCAAGCCGATCACCGGACAATTGACGCGGGCGACGCGGATAATCGAACCAAGCGGGTCGCCGGAGCCGAAGAATTGTTTGCGCACCGTTTCGCCAATGACGCAGACCGGAATGCCGCCGCGTGTTTCCTGTTCGGTAAAAATGCGCCCGGATGCGACGGCCCAGTCACGAACGGTGAAGAATTCCGTGTCTGTGCCTGTCACCGATGCACTCAAGCTCTCGGTGCCATAGACAATGCGCACCGGCTTCTGGCTTGTTCCCGAAACGGCTTTTGCTCCGGTGATACTTGCTTCAAGAGCGGTCAGATGTTTCAGCTCGAAATCACGCGCCCTGACTGGTGCCGAGCCCGGCGTTGGCGGTTGGCCGGAGCGTACGGTCAGAAGATTGCTGCCAAGTTTTGAAATGTCGGCCTTGACCTTGTCGGTGGTGCCGGAGCCGATTGTAATCATTGCGATGACGGTTGCGACGCCGATGACAATGCCGAGCAGCGTCAGGAACGAGCGCAGCGCATTGCGGCGGATTGACGAAAGGGCGAGGCTCACTGTTTCAAGAAACATCGGGGCGCATCCTGTTCTCTTCGTCCGAGGCAATCCGCCCGTCAACAAAGCGGATAATGCGCGACCCATAAGCGGCAATTTCGGCTTCGTGCGTGACCATCACGACGGTGAGGCCACGGTCCTCATTCAGCCGGGTCAACAGCGACATGATTTCATGGCTTCGCGCCGTGTCGAGATTGCCGGTCGGCTCATCTGCCACGAGCAGGGCGGGTTCGGTAACGATTGCGCGTGCGATGGCGACGCGCTGTTGCTGGCCGCCGGACAATTCAGCTGGGGTATGGCTCATGCGATCTGAAAGCCCGACTTGTTCCAGTGCTGCCGCCGCGCGCAATTTGCGTTCGCGGCGCGGCGCTCCACGATAGATCAGCGGCAGTTCGACATTGTCGATTGCGCTGGTTCGGGCGAGGAGATTGTAGCCCTGAAACACGAAGCCGACATACAGATTGCGCAACACGGCGCGACGGGCGCGGTCAAGACGGCCGGCATCTACACCCATGAAACGGTAGTCGCCGGATGTTGGCGTGTCGAGACAGCCGATGATGTTCATGGAGGTCGATTTGCCTGAACCGGAGGGGCCCATGATGGCAACAAACTCGCCACGGTCAATGCGCAGGTTCGCCCCTGCCAAAGCGTTCACTTGCGCCTCGCCCTCGCCGTAGCTCTTCCAGATGTCGGCGAACTCGATGAAGCCCTGTTCTGCCATCTGTCAATTTGCCTTGGTGCTGGATTCGGCGGTGATGATCAGGTCACCTTTGGCAATGCCGGACAGTATTTCTGTCTTCAGCCCGTCGGTCGAACCTGTTTTGACCTGGACTGCCAGCGGTTCCCCGTTTTGCAAAACATAGACTGTCCTGGAACCATCGGCAGCAGGCTTGGCGGCCTGCTTGGCCTGACCACGCGGGAAACGCGGCATCAACATGCTGGTCAGGCTGAAACCGGTGGACGTTGGCGCAACAACAGGCTGGTAGCGAAAGGCACCATTGGGCACAGTCAGAATTGCCTTTGCTTCGCGTGTGATGATGTCCACATTGGCTGTCATGCCGGGCCGCAGCGACAGGTCGCTGTTGTCCACGTCGAGCTGCGCTTCGTAAGTCACAACATTTTCAGTGGTTTGTGAGGCGTAGGCGATCTTGGAGATAAGGGCATCGAAGCTCTTGCCGGTGAATGCATCGACTGAGAACCGTGCCTTTTGGCCTTCCGCGACCATGCCAATATCTGCTTCGTCAATGCCGGCCTCGAGTTTCATCTTTCTCAAGTCCTCGGCGATCACAAACAGAATGGGTGCCGAGAGCGAGGCGGCAACGGTTTGACCGATATCGACGGAACGCGTCAGGATGACGCCGTCTATCGGCGCGTAGATCGTGCTTTTGGCGAGGGCGGATTGCTGTACTTTCAACTCCGCCGCAGAGACGGCCAGATCAGCCTCGGCGCTGGTGACAGCGCTTTCAGCGCGGTCGCGCTTGGCCACTGCGCTGTCGAGATCCTGCTGTGAAAGTGTGCCGCGCGCGGCGAGTGTTTTGGTGCGTTCAAGCGTTTGCGCGGCCTCCTTTAGTGTGGTCTTGGCATCGGCAATGCGCGCCTTTGACGCAGTCACAGACGCTTGCGCCCGCTCGACCTGCGCGGACAATGTCGTCGTGTCGAGAGTTGCCAGCACGTCGCCCTTTTTGACGGTGTCGTTTTCCTCGTACAACACCTCGCGGACCACGCCGGACTGTTCGCTGGACACGTCCACTTTGGTGAGGGGTTGCAAGGTTCCGGAGGCGCTGACGAGAACAACAATGTCGCCTTTTGCGGCGGCCTCGGTGGTGTAGACTTTTTTGATGGCAGATGCGGAGGCCCATGATTGGTAGCCGTAGATTGCCGCAACGAACAACAATGGAACGAGCGCGTAGCTGATCCAGCGCCGCCACGTGCGACGACCGCGGCCCGCCTTGTCGAGTGCCAGGGCGGCAGCAATGTCGTCATATCCCGTCGCGGTGCGGTTGCCCGCTTTTTGATCCATCAATATTTCCCTTCCATGCCATCAAACAGTTTAACTGGTAAATTGGTCGGGGTGGATCAGAATACAAATTAAATCTTGGTCACTTTCGGCCGAGATCAAGTTGGAACATGTGTCGCATGCGTACATTGCCCTATCTGGTCTATGATGTTTTTACCAATGCGCCGCTTGCGGGCAACCAGTTGGGTGTGGTGCCGGACGCATCGGGTCTGTCGGGCATAGAGATGCAGGCGATTGCGCGCGAGCTGAACCTTGCCGAGACAATCTTTTTTCTGCCGCCGGAGAATAAGGATCACTCAGCCAAAGTGCGCATTTTCATGCCGCTTGGTGAATTGCCGTTTGCGGGTCATCCGACGATTGGTGGTGCGATTGCATACGCCGGTATCAACTGGCTTCCAGATGGGGCGAAGGTGATCCTGGAGGAGGGAGTCGGGCCGGTGCATTGCACGGTTTGGGCTGACGAGACGGGCGGGCGCTCGTCGTTTGCGGCGGCGCGTTTGCCGTTGGAAATTGGAATGCAGGCAAGCGACGCTGACATTGCCTTTGCGGTTGGACTTTCGGTTGATGATCTGGATGTTCGCGATCATCATGTCTTGATGGTTTCCGGTGGCGTACCTTATGTGACTGTGCCGGTAATGACTTTGGGTGTGCTGGGCGCTGCCAAGGTGAATGCTGATGCTTGGCTGAAACTGGATGTGCGGCGCGAGGGCAAGTATGCCGCGCCGTATCTTTATTGCCCTGTCGGCGAGAGGCATTTTCAGGTCCGGATGTTCGCGCCTTGGGATGGAATTCCGGAAGACCCGGCGACAGGTTCAGCTGCTGTTGCTTTCGCTGCAACTCTTCACCGATTTCAGTGCTGCAACGATGGCAGCCATTCAATGCAGATCACGCAAGGTGTTGAAATGGGACGCCGCTCGGAGATTGGATTGTCGTTCACTGTTGATCGTGGCGCTTTGTCTGGAGTGACGATTTCGGGAGAAGCTGTCAAATTTGCGCAAGGCACGTTGTTTCTGCCGGCGTGAGTTTTGGCATTTGCTTACCGGCGCGCGGGCAGACGATTTTTGTTGTCAGGCGCTGGACAGGGCGGGAGCCAGTGTCTATAGACCGGCTCGTCCTGTCAGCGATGGCACACGGCGGAGTGGGTGCGTAGCTCAGTTGGTAGAGCAGCTGACTCTTAATCAGCGGGTCACAGGTTCGATCCCTGTCGCACCCACCACTCTTTTCAAGGACTTAGCGGGTTTTTCAAATTCACTTAGTCTCTTTCTAGTCTCTAAAATGGGATGGTTCTCTCGCTTGCTGCTATGGTCAGCCATGTGAACCTTCCATCTTTTTTGATGAGATGAGTGTTATTTTTTGAATCTTGTTCAATGGGTATTCTTAGTAGGAAATCTTTTCCGCTCTAAAACGGAAACCGTTTCCGGTCTGGACCGGAAATATTTTCCGGTACCCTTTGGAAGTGGCTCAGCTGTTGAGTGAGCGCGCTTTCAGGTCGAGGTGATAGATGTTCACGCGTCCCTGTCCTTGCTGCTGAATGGTCAGGAACTTTTTGGCCTCGAGCTCCTTCAGATAGGTGCGCACGGAACGGGACGTGACACCCATGTCTTCGGCGAGAGTCTCCTGTCCGGGGAAACAGAAATCATTCTGCCATGCGTAGCTGAGGAGCATGGTGTAGACGAGCTTTGCGCCGGGTGAGATCGACTTGTGCCGGAGCAGGGCGTTCGGCACTTGAGTGAAGCCTTTCTGCGAAAGCGCATCAGCGCCGCGCAGCACAATGTTGCGCTGTTTGAGCAATGATCCAAAGGGGCTGAACCCGTTTCCATGGCGTACCTCCATGGATGCAATTATACCCTATCGGATGTCCGATTGCCCAACCGGGTTCTCCACACCGTCATGGGTTTGACGAGCGGTGTAGAACGGTTCGCGGTGGGTCACGCTTTCTCTTGGCGCGTCTTCCCTGCTGCCAGCAACCAACCGAAATGTGTTCGACAATTGCGTCTGCAGTTCGCGGATCAAGAAGTTGGTCTCTCGGTCGCGCTCCAGCATTGCTGCGATCTGGTTGTCCTTCACCTTGATCTGTTCGTCCTTGACGTTGATCTGACCCTTGAGGAAATCAACCATGCCGTCGTCAGCTGCATGCGCCTGCATGCGGGTTGATTCAGCTTCGTGCGGGTCTGATTCCGGCGTGAATTTGCTTGGCTCTGCGGCTGCATGCAGCTGCACGTCCGACAGCACATCACCGTCTGCACCCTCATGCGCCTGCATGCCGGTTGATGCAGCTGCATCCAACTCGGCCGAGTCGACTTCAACAGCATCGGTTCGCAAATATTCAAGCAGCCGTTCCACCGAAAGGGGAGTGGCGAAGTAGCGGCGCAGCAGCCCGAGCTTGACTGCTTCAAGTCGACCCTCGCGGCAATAGCGCTGGATCGTGTCCTTGGATTTCTCGATGCCGTTCTCGAACAGCAGAAGCCGGATTTCGTCGACCGAGACGGAGTAATCTTTGGGGGAGTCATAGGCAGGCGAGAGCACAGGCGCGTTGTCAGGAGCAACTGCATGCACCTGCATTGTGTTGGATGCGGCTTGCTCGGCCTCTGGCTGTTCAGGTTCATCAAACCTGCCGAAGCTTGGCAGCGGCCTTTGGTTTCTAAATCTGGATTGCTCTTCCATCGAAAAATTATAGCATGCTGCCGAAACTTGCATTCCCGCTGCTGCAGCCAATTGGGCTTGTGGCATCGCGTAGATGGGTGTACTCCGAAAAGGAATGATCAACGGCTACGAAAGTAGGCGAGTGTCTCATGGAACGCGGCGAGTTCGAGCGTGCAATGGACTGTTGTATTCTATCTACCTAATTGCAGCATCTCTATGTTTTGACTAAACTCTCTCCGATAGTTCTGATCCTATACCACGAGAAGGTCGGATGCTTAACGCATTTAGAAGCATCTCGCGGTACTCAAAGTGATGATCGGACCGAACATTTCTTGAACGAAGGCTTTCTACTGCTTTTAAGGGAATTTCCAATCCATAACTGCTATTTATCTCTGAAATTGTTTTTTGAATGTCTGACGTCCATTCTTCATAATAGATAGTACGATTCCTAAAAGGGCCGTCACGAAAGAAATTCTCCCAGCCTTGATACTCCCGTTCAAGAAAATCAAACGCGCCTAACAACTCCGAACTCCCTAACTTTTTACTGCCGACAGTGGATCCATTGTATGCAATTGCCCATGATATAGCTTGGTCAATGCGATCTGTACGCCGAAGGTGAATAAATTCGGACTCCTCTTCCAGCAGTTTTTGCCATAACCCCGCCAATCCATCATCATTATTCGACGAACGAACATGAGCTAGGAACTCCGAAAATTGAAACCACATGAACTTTATGGCCAAAGCGTCGTTCGTCGTAGAATATAGACTTATGATTGCCGCCTTGTATGCATCGTAATTTGGAAACTTCAGCTCATGCATCCACAGTTTAACATCGCCAGAACATGCAAACTCGAAGGCGTTACCCGCTACACCGGTCTGATTGATAATATCGCAGAACAGGTAACTTCCGGACCGCGGAGTCGCGGCCAAAATTAAATTACGGGGCTTCATTGATTGTTGTGACAGCTAGAGATTTTGGATCGCAAGAACCGCTCTTACACTCCGCTGTGATCCAAATCTCTCCATCCCCAAACATTATGCCCTCGGCACTCAGAAACGCATCCAAAAACGGCGTTTTACCTATCCCACGCTCTATGACCTTATGAAGGGCCTCCCAATTCTTCGATATTTCCATAGTCCCTTTAATCATTACGTGCTTACCTCCAACATTAACTGCTAGTGGAAACCGCAATGCAGAAATAAATGCGACGATGCTATATTCATCAGACGCAAATTTCAGCTTCTGATATATCAAATATGATGTGGCTATGTCGTAGCCATAGTCGGTATACTTCTTCTTTGTTAAGTCCGGAACCGTGCTCAAATCTAGAGTTGGAAACTCCGGCAAATCCTCCAGATCGGCCGTAACGCCGTTGCTAGTAAAGTAGATGGATGAGAGAGTAGCGATGATTAGTAGTGTTCTACGACTGATTGTAGCCATTCTTCTCTCCTTTTCAGATAGTGACATTCGGCCGACGCGACGAACTGATGAAAAGCGCGCCCCACTCTAGATCAACTTCCATATTAATGACATGCATCTCGGTGGGTGCTTCAGGTTTCAAAAGAGCTATCGCATCCGCAATTTGTCCATGAAGATGCCGATCAAAAAATTCAAATCCCGGCATGGGATTCACCTCAAGTAAATACCACGCTCCTGTCTCTGCGCAAACAATAAAGTCGGCACCTGCGATCACTAGATCATGGCTCTGGCAATAGACGAGGAGTCTACTCTGAATTTCGTTGGGAACTTCACAACGCTCGAAGCTTATCGGAAACCCTCGCCGTGTTGCATATCGGTAATCCACTATCTGTGTATCAACGCGTAAGGCAAATGTCTCACTGCCTACGACATGCACCCTAACCTCGTGGCCCTCAATCCGATTTTGTATTAACGGAGGCGCATACCTCACTTTTGTGATCTGGTTGAGAGCGCTGTTGTCAAGTAGCTCAGCAATAGTACGAACGCCGGATGACCCCTTGGTGATCAGCGGGCGCGTCGCCGACTCAATTTTATCGCGGGCTCTATCGCCATCTGTAGTCCAGAAGTAATCCGGCACATCAAAGCCGAATTGTATGAGCTCTCTCATGTGTTGGCTCTTCGACGCATGTGATGAAATGACTTCCGGTCGGTTCGCGACCAGTTGAGACGTCGCATTTAGAAACGCATGAATATCTGTTACAAAGCGCGAGTAGATTTGCTGTGCCTCGTAGTCTGGCTGCGGCCTGACCCAGCTTCTATTGAATATCACTGTGTGAGCACATAGCTCTACAAATACCCCCTGATATTTGATATGCGGCTCGTCAGTCCATATCTTGGACACAAAATCAGGGGCCAGACAAGCATCAGTGTCCAAAAATACATGAGGCCTGGCTTGATCGATCAATCGATTAACTAGGTGTAAAGTTGTATCATCTTCTCTTGTGCCAATTACCAAAATCATGCTCTATACACCGATTACACGCCTTATAATTTTCCACGCCCGATTTTGAGGCCTCCAAAAATCAAGTGACGGAGTAGTCCCAACATCAAGGCAATGAAGCTCACTCTCTTGTTCAATCAGATCTACACATAACCAGTAACATGAGTGACTGTCCAAATATTGTTGTGCCTTTACTATGAAGTCATGAATATTGGAATTTCTGCGAAACGTAAAAAAAGGCGAGGAAAGGTAAAATTGTGATCTAGTAATTATAATTGAAACAGATTTTTTGTATTTGCAACGGAAACTCAAGTCGAGAATATATTTTGGATTTAGTCCAAGGCGATAGCCTAAAGTTTTTTTAGTAATGAGATCGTCATTTATGTTTACAAGCGGATTTGAGATCTGATAATTGAACACACGCGCTTTGTTAACAGCCAATATATCGGATAAAACCGCATTGTATTCCATAGTCGAAAATTCGCTGTCCTTTGTGCTAAGCATCCATGAAGGAGAGGGCAGGGGACTCGAGAAATACAGCAGGCGGTCAAAATTTTCGAGGCCAATCCCATCAATCGTACAGATTTCAATTCCGTGTTTAACTCCAGTAGCATTTAACTGGGAGAGAGAATAGAATGATGAAAATGAAATGCCGGACGCGAGCATAGCCTCCAATTGCATATCTATTCTATTTGAACCATCATGAATTACGAGTATTCGCATTATTCTAGACCATCTTTGAAATCCTTGCCATCCTTACCTTTGTCTGTAAAATCTTTTCCGTCCTTACCTTTGTCAGTAGAATCTTTTCCGTCCTTACCTTTGTCAGTAAAATCCTTGCCGTCTTTACCCTTGTCAGTGGAATCTTTACCGTCTTTACCCTTGTCAGTGGAATCCTTACCGTCTTTGCCGTCTTTACCCTTGTCAGTGGATTCCTTGCCGTCTTTGCCGTCTTTACCCTTGTCAGTGGAATCCTTACCTTCCTTACCTTCTTTACCTTCTTTACCTTCTTTACCTTCCTTACCTTCCTTACCTTCTTTGTTGTCCTTTGGCTTAGGGGTGATCACTGCTGGTGGATTTCCCGTGCGGATGGCTTCAACATTTCTGACGGCACGATTACCAACTTGACTGTACCATCTAGAGTCGACCAACTCGTCGCCTGCAGTCTCCCAGTCTCCATTATTGACAGCTGCGACGAAGTCTTCAAAAGTCGCAAGCCGCGCCCGACCGAGATTATAAGCCAAATCTGTCAAAATAATTTGTCGAGTGTTATCTAACTGATCAAACTGGGGAAATAACGCTTGGGCGTCACTTACAGCAATATCAAGTTCTTGATTCAGCAATGTTGCAACATGTTGGTTTGTGAGCGTTGCGGTGCGGTTCACAATAGCATCAAAATCAAGACCCAAGGCCTCGATATCAACTCGAGCGTTCGGCCTTTCTAAATTGTAGCCGACGCCAACAGTGAGTATTCCTCTTGTATCGCGATATGCCCGGTCTCGATAACCTTCGTTAAAGGTGACATAAGTGGCAAGTTGTTGTCTGTCCATGGTGATCTCTCTACCAGAAGAGGGTCCAAGCGCCATCGCGTTCAAACGCATGGCACTGCAATGAAACACGTTTTGCATCTCCTCCAATTGCAGCAAACGGTGAAACGCGATGTTCGATATCGGCAAAGAAGATGACTGCTGTACCGGGCCGGTATGGGATGAAAGTGGCCCCTAGACCTTGGGGCCATAATTTTATGTCGAGTCCAGATCCGCTCGGCACATGAAGCGGAATTGTGATGGACAGCATCTCTACACCTGAAGTCAGGAATGGGTAAGTATGATGAAATATGTCTCGGTGAAAAACGCCTCCTGGAAAAACGTCACCCTCGTTGGCTGAAAAAATATGAACGCCCGGTATTCTTAATTGGAAGTCTATAACAAAATGCAAGTTGGTCTGCTTGTGAAGCAAGTAGAGAATATTGTTCCAATCAAACTCATTTATGACCGAAAGTACATCCCTGTTATTCAACTCCTCAATTCCAGGAACATTGCCTCGGTACATATACGAAGGACGCCCAATTGTCGCTAGATTGTTAGTCCGTTTTATTAACAGAGCCGGTTGTGTTCCTATCCGTGACAAAATTTGACTGCACTCAAATGATCCAAGAATCTCTGGCTCAGAGAATCCATTGATCCTTAAATGACGAAGAAAATCCAAAGGGGCCCCCAGCTATTTTTTTGCTGAATCAGTAAATATGTACCCATTAGCGCCGCTTTGACCTTTTAATTTTCGGCTCAGCGTACACAAAACTATGGTGATGTCATTGGATGCGTTTGTCAACTCGACACGTAAGAAAGCGTTCTAGGTAGGTGAGGTCATGAAATAAGGGGCTGTGAGTAGAAGTAAATGACGGTGAGAAAGGCACTGAGGAAAATCCGCTGTTTGGCAAAGTCGATTGCAAACGTCGCACAATTTTAGTTTTACGCACCTTCCAGATAAGAAGCTTTGTTTGAGCCACGTTTTCGATACTGTGCGGACAAATCGCGGCGGCAAGGTTTCGGAAAAGATCAGGTGCAGTTTCTGCTCCATTTGAATTCTACCACATCGAACCGGATTTTGCCGCGGTCACGCCAGCTAAAGAAGAGCCCTCCGGACTGGAGGGCTAAGCGCTAGGCAATGTGGATCGCAGCAATGGCTTTCGCCTGCATCAAGTCGGCAAGTGCCTGGAGCTGTTCCGATACGAGATCGCCGGTGAAAAACGATATCCCGTTTTCAACGCCGTTCTGAAACGCGGCCATCACCTCGAGCGGATCACACATCAGGGTGACCTCCCCCTCTCGAATTTTGTCACCGTTGAAGATATGCAGCAGCGGATCGAAATCCTTCGGGAAGCTCAAGCCATGGTTCTCCCCTCTCACACTAAGTCCGCAATAGGCAACGAGATGGCCTGTCCGCCAATCATGGATTGGAATGGCAAGCTTGCCGCGCATGATGCCTTTGGGTGCATAACCCGCGCCGAAATGGCGGCAAGTCTCCCCTGTGAGGCCAATGACCCGAAGGGATTCATGATTAGGTTCGAGATAGCCGAGAGGCTTGAGGCTTCTGACGTCCTCTTTTGGCCTCTCCTCGGGGAGCTTGTTGTGACCATTGCCGGTTCGATGAACTGCACTGCTTTCTGCAGCGGAGCTATCCCCTGCCAGAAAGGCGGCGGCTTCCTTCATGCCGACTGATCGGATGTGCGAAGCCAATGCGATCACATCGCCGCCGGTGTGTGCGGCAAAGCAATAGAAGGCGTTCTTCGATGGCGTAATAACCAGTGCGCGGTCGCCGCCTGACTTGCAGGTCGGGCAAGGCCCGCGCCATTGGCTTTGGTGCTCGGTCAGCTTCAGACCCAGAAGGTCAATGGCTGAGCGAACGGAAACCTGCTGCTTGATGGCAGCAAAATCAAGAAATGACATGGGATTCCTCCTTGGGGATAACCTCACAAAGAACGAGGGCTCTACCCAGTATAATGGAACAGGATCAGCAACTTGGGAGTAATCCACATGTCACGAGGCGACAAACCAGCCTACAATGTCCGCGCCCGGCAAGAGCCGAAGAGCGATTATCTGACAACGGTCGGATCGGCCTGGAAATTCAGGGAAGGCGATGGATACGTTGTCCGCATTCATTCCCTTCCGGTCGACTGGGACGGCAGCTTCATCCTGGTGAAGCCGCTGGAACCGGAGACAGCTCAACCACCTGAAGCAAAGTAATACCAAGGGGCCTTCGGGCTCCTTTTTCATCTGAACTTTCATCAGGCGCAGTCATCTTCGCGTTGACTTTGTTGAAAAGGCGGCCACAGGATGAAGCAAAGCACCAGTGATCCCAAACTGATCCCCAAACAAGACTGGCATCGCCACGGATCGTCACGATATGCGGTGGGGCCATAGCCATCACGATGGCTTCACCTGCGCCATTGACGCAAAAGCCCTTGTCAATGTGAAAATCATCTTCCGGATAACTCGAGGCGCTTCGATCTCAATGTGATCTGTCTGAAAAGCATCAGAGCTTGGATTCGGTCAGCGTCATCACTCCAGCAAAATGGGAATGTTGTAGATAACAAAAAATCATCATATCCAAGCCAAAGTGCGTAGAAATAGCGGTAAAACCTACCGATACGGCCAATTTCGGTTGCAAATTACAGAATCAAGTGTATATGGGCGTAATAGTGCTGAAACCTGTTGAAAGCAGCCGGTTTTTGCTTATTTGAGAGTGAGCTCTACAGGAATGACGAAAGAATCGAAAATTAGAAAACTGCGGATCGAGGCAGGTTTATCTCAGAACCAACTGGCACGTAAGGCCAACGTTGACAGGGGAACTGTGTCTGGGGCTGAAAACGGCGGCAATCCGACAGAGCTAACGCTTTCTCGGCTTGCGAAGGCACTCGGTGATTTGCTTGGGCGTCCTGTGGATAAGGCCGACCTCGCATAGTTTCGGGTGGTAAAATGGAGATCAGAAAGGAGTGGCGACATGCAGCGCACCAGCCTTGAAGACAAAAAGAAGGCAGTAGCGGCTTACAGTGATCCGAAGCGTCCATTGCTTAAGATAGCGAAACTTAAGCGGTCCAATTCAGCACCTGACTACAAATCCGAAAGCTTGAAGTCTCGAAGCAAAGCAACCGCAAAAAGTCGAACAAGCCGTTATGGCCACGTCATACGTGTCTTGACTTCAGATGAAACCTAACCTCCCATTTCAAAAGTGCTTTGGGGGGTTTTCTTATGGTTAGTAAACGGCTGCGCTTTAGCTACACACAAGAAGAAATAAACAGTCGCTTTATCGACCATTGGGAATTTGCTGAAGACTTTCTAGAGGGGATGCTTCAGAGCTTCGGTAAAAATGAAGCGATAGATGAATACAGCGCGGATGAAAATAGTTTTAGATTTTTCATTGACACGCGTCGATTATTTCTAGCTGTTGATAGTACTTACCAAGACATTGCTCGATACAAGGACTATCATCAATCCAATCCTTGGGTTGAAAGATTGGATTGCACCAAACGATGTGCATATTTTCTTAAATGGATTCCAAGATTCAAGCCAATTTCTATTCACAAAGCTAGATCAAGTAACGAGCAACTGAACGATACAGATTTAGATCGATTAGAGCTTCTGAATGAGTTCTTGGCAATATATCTTTTTGAGCTTCACCTCTCTGATGAAATAGGCATTGATATCGCGCTTAGCGACGAGAAGCTTCGGCATTTTGCTTATGACCTTCTATATCGAAATATTTCAAAAGACGGATGGATTTCGATATTGCAACTTATAAAAGAATCCTGCTTTCCAAAATTTATCAAAGGAGTTCCATTCGTAAGTAAGTTATAACTTCATTAGCAACAGGCAGTAATATATTCAAAGAAGGAAATAGCGAAACCAAAAATCCTGTTGTATAAGATAAGAATAATAGATATCTAATCCCAATAAGCGAGTAATCAGAAGTATAAAATTTGACCGAATATACTTCATTGATACCGTCAAAATTCTTCTCAATCCAATCTGTTCGACTTAAATTGGCTATATGTTTTGATTCGGAGATTGGTGACCTCGGCTCTCTTTTGTTGTGTATCTCGACACTGTTCAAATGCTCTTTCCCTGGAACTGCGAAATCGAACCAACGTAATTTCCTCACTTCGTAAAGAGTTCTTTCGTACGCATCCGCATATGTCGTGTTAATTGAATTTCCAACAAAGTTATTTTTATCTCGATATACTGATATTTCTTCAGGACATACAATACGGAAAACAATTGTTGTAATTCCAATAATGGATAGCCCAACATACGTCATTTTCAAATTAATAAAACTGGACAGATTACTTGTTGTAACATTGGCATCTGAAAATTGATAAATATCAAATATATAAGTTCCATTTTTTATTGAACCAAAAAATATAATATATCCAAATAGTGGAACGGCGATTGTATAAGTTGACAAAAAAGAACCTCCGATGACGCGCAATACATGCCACGAACATACGGTGACAAGAAACGTTTTAAGATATTGCATCTATGCCAATCTCATGTTTGATTTCTATTTCCAATTTATTTGAACATCTGAGCAAAAAAAGGACAGGTTTGCTTGTCAAGCATCTCTCGAACGTTCGACATATGAACAATATCATATGCGCCTTTTTCATAGAAGTTGTATTTTGGATAGTTCCGACAGTCTCAAAAAAGCGACTATTGTCGATGATGTGGCGGGTACGAGCCCTGCAACCCGCGTATGGTTTGGGGATAATTAAAGCAGATTATTTGGCAGAATGTTAGTGACGTTGACCAGATTCTCGATTTCGCAATCAGTATGGGGAGTGCACAATGTTTTTCTCCCGGATTAACCCAACTCTTAGTTCGTATTCGTCGTTTGCTTAAGTGAATCGTTCTGGTCAGGTATGGTCAATCCGAAAACCGCTGCTGCCAACGCGCTGCCAATCGCCTTTCAACATTCCGTCGTCGGGCTTTGCCGGTTTGAAATATTTTCCGAACTGCCGGCAGGGTTGAAACAGCTGGTAGCTGCTGCCACCGGGCGAGACTTCGGCGGCGAGTTTGAGCATGTTGGCCATGGTCGCCTCACTGGTGGTGACGTTGAGCACCAGCAAACCGGCGGTGAGTTTCAAATGCTCCTTGTAAAGCCCGCGACCGACATATTCACGGTATTGCAGGAAATTGCGCAGATGGCTTTTGCGGTTGAACTTTGAGGCGCGGGACGGCTCGGTGGCGCGGTCGGCTTCGACGACAAAGAAGCGGAATGAACTCTTGCCGCCATGCCGGTATTCAAGACCGAAGACCGCGTCGGGGATCAGGTCGCTTTGCAATGTCTTGCCTGTCTTCGGGTTTTTGAACGGCACCGGATAACGCAGTGTGGCGTTGGCGCGTCCAAGGATGGCGTGCTGCGGAATGTAGGTGAGGTTCGGATCGCTGAGTGTAGCAAGCTCAATGGAGGCGGTAATGGCGGCAACCATGTAGCGGTGTTGCCAGGGGCCGGACGGGCCGTTGCCGGTTTCGTGCCAAAGGCCTTCTTGCTTCAATGCCAGTTCGCCCGGTCGGTTGAGATCATAGACAAGATCCTGATAGCGGGCGTCGAACGTCTGGAACTGCTGCCATGGCCGGGTGAGGTAGGAACCGCGATGCGGCGTGTCGGTCTCGTTGAACAGGTCGGTCATCCGGTCGCGCGAGCGCTTTTCGGATTTGGCGAGATGCTTGGAAAACTCATGCAGGAAGGTCGATGACAGCGGGCCGTGCTCATGCAGTTTCTGAAACCACAACAGATCACGCGGCTGTGGCGTCACGCGCTTGGCCGTCGACTGTGGCCGGTCGCGGCGGCGGCGGTTAATCGCATCACGGGTTGGTATGGCTGGATTAGAATTCATGGAACTAATGATAGCATCCGGCATCACCATTTTGGCGAGGCGTCGGTGCTCGGGCGATCCAGATCAGCATCATCAGCGCCTTTAGGCTCCGTTGGCTTTGATGGTTTCGACTTAGGCGTTGACGTTGACGTTGACTTCGGCGGCCCCGGTTTGGCTTCTTGCTGCGGCTCGTCACTTCCCTGCTCGGGCGCCGGGTGCGCAGCTTGAGCTGCCTCCAGATAATGCACCGCATAACGGCGGCGCATTTCTTGCTGCAGGGCGTTGCGCTCGGACTTTGACATACGCGGAAGTTTTTCCATCGTTCCGAGTGCAAAGCGCAATGGCAGCGCCGTTGTGGTCAATCCCCTAACGGAGGCGGCAAACGATCCCTTCGGCTGGCTCTCGATGAACTCCGGTGTGCAGCCAAGCATCGGCGCAAGCGCCCTCGCATCCTTGTTCGACACGCCGCCGGCGAACTTGATGGCGGTGTTTGCGCCAAAAGCTTCCTGGAGTTTTGGATCAAGCTGGCCAAGGTATTGATGGGCCAACACCATGCCGATCTTCTGCTTGCGGGCCTGACTCAAAATCAGCCCGATGTTGCGGTCAAAATAGTCGGCGGCTTCGTCGATATAGACAAACGTCGGCAGGCGTTTGCTCTCGGGCAGGGTGGCGCGCTCCTGCGCTGCTTGCGCGATCAGTGCGATGAAAAACCGGCCGAAGATTTCCGTGCCGGTTTCCTTCAGCAAATCCTTGGCGGTGTTGATCAGGATCACCTTGCCGGAATTCATTTCGGAGAAGAGGTCAAGCTTGGAGCGTGGATGCGAGAACATCCGCTCAAATGTCTGGTTTTCCAAAATCCCCCAGAGGCGGCGCAGCACCTGTTTCTTGGTGTCGTTGAATTCGCGCGAGGAAAACTCGGTCTCGAAAAACTGCCGCGCTGTGCCGGTGAGGGTTGCGATGTAGGGCGCGAACTTCTTCTCGCTGCCGGGCTCCATCAGTTCGCGCAAGGTGTGGATGGTGGCATCGGGAATGTGCAGCATTAGCCGCGTGACATAGCGGAAGATGACATTTTGCTTTTGCGTCATTTCGGCGGACAGCAGCGAGCCAAGGACAAAGTCATAGAGCTCGAGAATGGAATTGGTCAGCCGCTCGCGCTCGAGCATCGGATAGTGTTGCAAGCGCTCCATGCCGACATCAAACAGGTTGAGTGAGACGGGATATTCGACATCGCTCGGGTCAATGATGCAGATGCGATCATGCAATGGTTCGCCCGGCGCAAAGCATTTGAGCTGAGAGATGGTGCGGATGAGGTCGCCTTGGCTGTCGAGAACGATGACCGTCGCGTCCCCGCTTTGCACGGCGGGCAGATCATTGGAGATGAGATATTGCAAACTCTGGGTTTTGCCGTGACCGGAACCGGCGACGATGTGGTGATGTTCAAAGCGGGTGCGGGTTGGAATGGTGAACGGGATGGCTCCGTCAAACAGGCGCGCCAAGGGCGTGCCGCCAAGATAGGTGGCAACCAATTCTCGCCGGTCATTGATGTCGGACTTTGACGGCGGTTTGGGCGCGCGGGAAAATCCCTTGGGGTCGGCGGGATTGCCGCCGGATGCCAGGATCAGATTGCGGTCGAGCCGTTCACGCAAACGCGGCAACAGATCCGCGTCAAAGATGTCGTCGTCCAGACAGGAAGCCATGATGCTTTCAACCACCGGGCCGATGTCCTTGATCATGTCGAGTTTGGCGGTCGGCACGATGATGCCGCTTTCGCCGCTCTGCGGCAAAGGCGCAGGTGAAGCATCGGACACAAAATAAAACGCGCGGGCAATTGCGGTGGTAAAGATGTCGATGTTCTTGTCGAAGTCGTCGAACAACTTCTTCTGGGCTTTGAGTTCATCGCGCAAGCCCCAGAGTTCGGACACTGACCGCCGCTTGGACCAATCAATCTTGGGAATGGCAAACATCGCCTCATAATCGATAATGTCGGCCACAAGTTCGGTGATCAAGTTTTGATCCACATTGTCAAACTTGCGTGACAGGCGCTCGGCAACATCGTCGGCGATGTTGCCGATCAGCGCTTCCATTCCAGCTTCGCTCGAGAGGCCGTGCGCTTCAAACAGCGCTGTAAGCTGATCAAACACCTCGCGCGTCAGCGAAGCTTCGCTTGGCTTGAACAGGCGGTGGAAAAACGCATGCAGGCGCGCATAGAGATGCATCAAATCCCCTTGAGGGCGATGAACTTGGCTTCGGCCTTAGTGAGCGCTTCGATCTTGATGGTCTCCGTGCCGTCCCAATGCTTGGCGGTCTCCATGACCTGGCGCAGGATCGAAACCACTGTGCCGAGCCAGGCTTCCTTGCGGACGAGGTCAACAATGCTGTCGCAAGAGAAAGAACGACCATGAATGAGGTCGCGGACCATCACACTTTCGCGCTTGGCATCGTAGAAAAAATATCCTGCGGCGACTCCCGCGCACAGGCCAAAAAAGATGGCCCAGGTGAAATTTGTGCTCATCAGTAATATCACTACCCCAGCAAAGGCAGCGAGGCCGACGCCGATGGATTTGCGCAAGAGGTTCGGTTGAAACACGTCGATCAGTTTGGCGCTGTCGAACTTGTAGCGCTGTACGATGTGCTTTTCGTCGTCATCAAGTTCCGTCTGCGCCCAGAGGTTAAAGGTCACTTTGCCGGATACACCGTCCGTCTGACCGCGCTTGAATAAAAGGTTCATGAAAAATCTCCCCGTTCGCCCATATGTATTGATTACCCAAAGTTGAAAACCGTCAAGTGCTGCCGCTCAAAGCCTGGCAATGAAGCGCGCGAGTTTTGCCTCGATCAATTTGCGCTCAACTGCATATTTGGCGCGGGAGGCGTTTTTGATTTTTGCCGCTGATGTTGGAAACACCGGATGCGCAATCTCCGGCATGATCAGCCGCTGGGTCTGAAACCCATTGTGGACATAGGCGGAATAGGGCGGCAATTCCGACAGGCGGTAGTCGTCATTGTTCAGCCGGAATTCCGGCTCGAGTGTTTCGGCGTCAAGAACGCCAATGCGGAAAGCGATGGTGGTGCCGACCGTGCCAAGCAAGGCCGAGCGCAGACTGGCGGGCAGCTGATCAAGATATTGATGCGCCAGCACCAGCGAGACGCCGAACTTGCGGATGCCGGACAGCATCTCGCAAAGGGTTGCGGGCGCAAACAAATGGCATTCATCGACATAGACATGAAACGGCCGTCGGTCACTGGAACGGGTCAGTGCCGCCAGATGCAGTTGGCTCATCAGCAGCGAACCGATCAGCGATGACTTCTCCAGGCCAAGCTGGCCCTGTGGCAAAGAGGCGATGAAGATATTGCCCGAGTCCATCATGCCTTTGAAATCAAGCCGTGAGTGCGATTGCGAAATCGAGGCCCGAAGCGCCGGATCAGAAATCAGCGCGCCGATCTTGTTGAGCGTCGACAGCGTCCGCTCGCGCTGTTCCCGTTCCGGCATATGGGTTTCAAAATCGGTGCGCCAGAAATCCCTGATCACCGGATCGCGGACTTTCTCCAAAACCCGGCCGCGGAACTCCGGGCTGGTCAACAAAAACTTCAGATGAAACAAGGTGCCGCCCGGATAGTCGATCAGCGCCCGCGCGCCATTGTATAAAAACTGGTCGAGCGTTGGTGTTGATATGCCGCCATAACCCCAGACGGACTTGAATGTATCCACCAGAGAAGATGCGATAAACCCCTGCCTCTCCTCGGGAATTGTATCGAAAATGTTGAAGCCGATGGCGAGCTCGAACGGGTTGAAATAAATTACGTCCTCCCGCCGTGACGGCGGAATGTGTTTGAGTATCTCCTCGGCCGCGTCTCCATGCGGATCAAAGAATGCAATGCCGTGACCGGCCAGAATGTCATCAATAGCCCAGCGGACCAGCGCCGTGGACTTCCCCACTCCGGTCTTGCCGATCACCCAGGAATGGGAAAAGCGACGGTCGTTCAGGACCGGAACCAGTTGGTACTGTTTTGTCTCGTGATCGAGTTTGTTGATAAGGCCCAGTTGCATTGTCAAAAGGCGATGCATCATCCCGGCGCACAGAACCTTGTTGTGCGGACATGCGCGGCATCATGCACCGCCGTTCGGAAGAACTGTCCATCACCAGTATAGCGCCGCCAGAGCTGCGCGCCCAGCGCGCCTTATGCGGATGTCAGCCAAGCGGAACAGTCAGTAAGGTAGAGTCATACTGTAAAGTTCCGCCCACAGTCGTCTGGACCGAAGGGCCATGACTTCACCCGGCTTACCCCGGCTGGGCGTGTCTCAGACATCGCACGGGCGTGGGCTTGTGCTGTCCGTAAGGCAGCATAAGGCGGGTGAAGTCATGGCGTGCGCCTGACGAGCTGTGTGGCGGGATAGTGAGAAGTGTCCCCCTATGTTTGGGGATTGGTACCGGCCCCGCATGGGGATACAGGCGGCACATGCGTATGCACATGGGTTGTGCCGGTTTGGGAGCGGATGATGTGTTAGGAAAATGTTTGGCACGGCAATTCAAACGAGCCCATTCAAGCCACTCGGCAGGCATATAGGCAATGTCGTTGTCGACTTGGAGCTGCCGCTCACCGAGCGCTAGTGTTGTGTGGTGCGCTCCCCCAAAAAAGAACTTCGTTCGTTGCAGCGTGTCTAGGGCAGCGTGTGCTTTCACAGTATGCTTAAGCATCGACTAAAGTCTGACCATATGGCACAAAAGCATGGCTGCTCCCACTGGACTCGGCTCTTCAGATCAGCGAGGTTCGAAACGTGATCATTCAGAAGCCGTTCAAAGTTAGCACGCATCTAAAGGACATAATCGGGCGCGACCTGGTTACGAACGAATTTGTCGCTATTTTCGAACTCGTGAAGAACTCGGTAGATGCGGGTGCTGGTCTAATCCAAATCGAAATCGACCCTCATGCTGACGCCATACGCATAGTCGACGACGGTAAAGGCATGAGTGTTGGCGATATAACGGACAAATGGCTATTTGTAGCCTACTCCGGCAAAGCCGACGGAAGCGAAGACAACAACGCCTCGGACTACCGAAACAAAATTAAGTCTTTCGGCGGCTATGCTGGGAGCAAAGGTATAGGGCGGTTTTCATGTGATACGTTGGGATCATCACTAAAGCTTTTCTCGAAAGCGGAAAAATCATCTGCTCACGCAGTCGGCCTCACAGTCGATTGGGAAAAATTCGAATTAAATAGCAAAGATGAGTTCAAAGATATACTAATTGATATTGATGAGAATACTAATTTTCCTATTTTATCAATGGCAAAAATCCCAATTGGTACTGGCACAATTTTGCAAATCGAAGGACTTCGTCATCGTTGGGATGAAGCGAATTTAAAAAAGCTGCGGACATATCTAGCCAAGCTGATAGATCCTTTCGGAACCACGAATTCAGTCAATGTTTTTACATATCTTGTTGGAACAGATAAGCTGAACACTGAACTAAATGGGCCCATTGGCAATGACATTGCTGATGTTCTTCGCGAAAAGACTTCACGGATAAAGGTTTCGATAAGGGCCGGCCACGTAGTATCTGAACTCGTTGACCGTGGTCGTAGAATTTACAAAATATCGGAACCTAGCCCATTTCCGGAGCTTGAAAGGTGTGACGTTTCCGGTGAAGTTTTCTACCTAAATCGCAGAGCAAAAGCTACTTTTGGCCATCGAATGAAAGTTTCCTCCGTTGAATTTGGCAGTGTTTTTCTGTTTCTGAATGGGTTTCGAGTTTTTCCTATAGGCGAAGAGAAAGACGACACGTTTGGCCTCAATCGTAGGAAGCAGCAGGGTACTTCAAGGTACTTGGGGACTAGAGACGTTCTAGGAAGGGTCGATGTCGCTGCTCCTCCCAAAATGTTTCGAGAAGCTTCAAGCCGCGACGCAGGTTTGATTGAAGATGCGAATAGTAGAGCTCTCTTCAATGCAATTCTTGAAAAAATGATAAAGCGCCTTGAGCGATATGTTGTGGGCGTAAACTGGAGGGATAGTGCTGATCAGGGTCGCGAAACACCAGAAGGACTTGAACGTGATCCGGCCAAAGCGAGAATATTACAAATTGTCGGCGGTCTGGCTCGCACGAAGGATCTGGAAATACTGGAGTTTGATCGAGATATTCTCGATCTGGCAGACGCAAATGTAGCGGCGACTGAGAAAGCACTGACGGATTTAATCTCAATTGCTGAAAGAGATGGCGACACAGGTCTCTTGAAGCGCATTGAACAGACACGTGCGAGAATTACTGAACTTGAAAATGCAGAGGCAGAGGCGCGAAAGGAAGCCAATCGGCTGGCTCTGGAACGGACTCAGTCAGATGCTCGTATCAGTCAGCTTGAGAAACAATCTCGTTATCTGGCCGCTAGTCAGAACCTGGATGCAGAACGTATACAGTTGTTGCTGCACCAAGTTAACATCTATTCAGGCCATGTGGCGTCTAGCACTACGCGAGGGCTGAGTGGTGCTAAGGAAGCTCTAGATATGCTTTCGGGTGCTGATGAACTAAAACCAGAAGATTTCGAGGACTTGGCCGGCGCATTAAGGACCATTGTGCGCGCGCTAATGGATGATTTTTCATATATTCGGCTGGAGAACAGTCGCCTGCAAACTATTTCCCGCTTTGCGCCAAACATCAAAGTCGATCTGGAAACTAGCCACATTCACGGCGATATCATAGAGTACCTTAACGAATATTTTTCTGTGATGCTAGCAGATACGGGCAGGGCGCCAAGGGTTCACTTTGAATCAAAAGTGGAATCTTTAGAATGTGAATTTTCTCCTTTCGATCTTGCGGTGGTCGTCGACAATTTGGTCGACAATGCACGAAAAGCAAAAGCACAAGAAATTACATTCACTGCTCAAACCGCCCAAGCTAAGGGAAACCTAGAGCTTCGGGTTAGCGATGACGGCCTAGGATTTGATCTCGATAGAATTGATCGTGATCGTGTATTTGAGAAGCACTATACAGGAACGCATAATGGGACAGGTTTGGGCTTGTTTCATGTAGCGCAGGTTCTAGAAGAGATGGGTGGAGGAATTAGGTTCGACCCAAAATCAGATACCGTCCGTGCAGATTTTATTATCACAATACCGGAGAAAGCTACGTGAAGCTTCAGTTTGGGCTACTGTGGGTCGAAGATAATTTTTCCCAACAGGAAGAAGAGGAGGTTCGAAAAGGGGCAGCAGACGCTGGGTTTGAACTTGAGATCACGGTTTCAGCAGACGGAGCAGACATTGGCGAATTAGCTAAGCGTCAGCAGAGTTTCCATGCATTTGATTTAGTACTTTTGGATTTGGGGCTCGCCGGTGGCGCACGGGGAGATGAGCTTGCTCCCGAAATCCGCAGGTTGTTTCGTTCAACCCCAATTCTCTTTTACAGTAGTGGTGATACCGAAGCAGGTTTGCGAGACCGTATGGCAAAGGACAGGATTGAGGGGGTGTTTTGCGCAAATAGAGACAATTTCACCGCTCGTGCCAGTGAATTGATTCAAGACTACGCCCACACTCTGAATAGGTTGTCAGGCATGCGGGGGTTGGCGATGGAAGTCGTTGCTGAAGTCGATGTTATTTGCCGCAAAGTCATTCTGGCACTTGCTATAGGCGAGGCTGAGGGGATGGCGGTTGGCATACTCGATAAAGCAGTTTGCGACCAATCTGAGAGTAACCTTAAAAACTTCCCCGAGTTGACTAGCTTGACCGACCGAATTGATCATCCCGCAACAGACAGCATGAAGTCATTCAACTTATTCAGGGAGTTAGTTCGAAAGCACATTGCGAGCTTGCCTGATGGGGCAACCAAAGACAGTCTTAGGGCACTTCGGGCGGCGACAAAAAGTTACCGCGACAGCGTTCTAGAAGTGAGGAATGTTCTAGGACACGCACTAGAGACACGAAACGAGAAAGGCTGGCTAATTCTCGATAGAAATGGAAAGCCGTTCATGACCATTGACGATTTCCCGGGTCATCGGAGCAGGTTTCTCAGCCAATTGAGAGCAATCCGGCAGATTTCTGAGATTCTGGTCCAGAAGGATTGAATGAATTGTTTCGCCAATTGCCCTTGCAAGGAGCGGTGGTACAGCGTTTCCAACCTGAGTGAAACGTGGGCAATCGTGCTTTCTACGGTGTCCACCAGTAGTGTATGGCCCGCAAAATTGGAACCAATCCGGGAAAGACTGCAAGCGCGCATGTTCTCGAACTGTCATCGTTCTTGGTTCGCTATAGTGGACCAGATCATCCGGCAGGGTTGTGATCGTAGGAGCGGGTGTCGCAGGATCAAGAGGGGTAATCGAACGTTTTTTGATCCCAAACCGTTCTCTGTCCTTTGCGGAAATGGTCTGCCCACGTTTGCAGTTGCTCAGGATATCCTGGAGCCTTTCGACCACTTTTTCGGAATGGCGCGCCAATCTCATGTCTGATGGTTTTCCAGACCATCCGTCCCTGATCAGCTTCAGATAAGCAGATTCCGTCTTCGGAGACTTGTAATTCAGCGCCTTGAACCCGCTTCTGCCAAAGTCTGGATCGTCGACAAGATTTCCATGCATAGTTTCTAGATCGCTGAGCGCATCAATTACAGAAACGGGTGTCATGCTTAGGCCGAGCCTTTTCAGGTAACCCTTTCGGCTTACCTTGAGGCGTTCCACGGCATTTACGCCCGGCAATGTTCCGGCCTGAATGGCGATCAATATATACCTTGGCCGTCGTTGAGGTACGCCAAAGTCAGAGGCCGGAATAGTCGCTTCAAACGCTTCATAACCAAGTTCTTTCAGTCTGGCCTTGGCAAATTTCGGGTAGCTCCCAAAAGTCTCATGCGGCATCGATGCAAAACCTTGGACATTTTCCAGAAGAACAACTCGCGGTCTAACCAGATCGACAAATTCGAAGTATGCATTGATCATCTGGCTGCGAGGATCTTCGGGATCTCGCCTCCCGTTCATGCTGAATCCCTGACAAGGTGGACCACCGGCTACAAGGTCAACATGGCCACGTAGCCGTTTCAATTCTGTTGTGTTTTCACGGATCACGTCGAGAATATCATGTCCACTTTGGTTAAGCCATTTGGGCCACCTCTGTTGATATGCTTTTCCAAAAACAAGATTATGATGGTAGGTAGCATAGGCATGAGGATGCGCCTCAATGGCGAATAGATGCTCAAAACCAGCTTGTGCCAAGCCCAAAGACAGTCCGCCACACCCGGCAAAAAGGTCGATGCATGTAGGTTTCATTTTCGTCTTTTACCGACATTTAGCGGTCGATGTCCAGGCTTCAATATTTCAAAACGTCCCACTTTTGCGGATTGGCGGGCAATAAACTATCAGAATTCGCGCTGATCGGACAGACCGGCTAACCGACGCTTCAGATTGACTTTGCCATGTAATTGGGGGTCTCTCATAGCCGCCGCGAAAGTCTGCTTCCCGTGTGTCGCAGACTTATGCGAATAGATCGTGATTTATGCAATAGCAGAAGATAGGGCTACCACTTGATCACGGGGAGTTCGGTCACTGCAATTCGCATTGCGTTTTGAGAGGCTTGAAGCAGAGCCTCGGCAAAATCCTCAGGCTGTGCTCCAAGTGGGACGCGGAAATTGTTTTCAACAGGCACGTATTCCATCTTCAAATTGTATCACGTTTCATGAAAAAATGGGGTGGCGCGATGTTCGAACCTCGGCCACCCCTCTCCTTATTCAGGAGTGTCAGTTGGGTATGTCTCGACGATTGATGCGTTGCCGAAGCCAATCCAGAATTTCATCCTCAACCCATCCCACCCTGTTGGGGCCGAGCTGTACCCTTTTGGGGAATTGGCCAGCCGCCTCGAGGCGTGCGACATGTTGTGGCGAGTAAAGGACTAACTCCTTCAACTGCCGTTTCGATAATATCCTCATCACGATAACTCCCATGTTGGGAGCATCGCGATGCTCAAGGTGACAAACCCCGGGCAGGGGCTGTGTATCACAAATCCAGAAGTTTTTGCAGATGGGCGTCGTAAGTGGTGACGGCTTGGCGCATTTCTTCCATGTAGTTGTAACGGTTATAAACCGCTGCAATGCCGCTCACCGTTCCCGAAACGTGGTTGAGTAATTTTTCGGTCACATGGATCGGCACACCCAAACGCGCCATGTTGGAGCTGTAGGTGCGCCGCAAATCATGAAGCGTGTAGTCGGCAATCTTTATCGGTTCATCAAATGTCCGTTTGCATCTCGACCATCCGTTGAATGGCGAGACATCGGACAGGCGAGACGGAAACAGATATTCGGTTTCATTCGGCAACGTTTCAATGATCCGCCGAGTGAGGCCACTAAGAGGTATTGTGTGCTCGCGCTTGTTCTTCGTGAAGCCATTTGGAAAAACGATTGCGTCTTCATGTAGCCACTTGCGGCGCAAGCCAGCAATTTCACTTCTCCGCTGTCCGGTCAAAATGAGGAGTTGAATGATGCGACCATAGGGATAGCCAAAGCTCGACGCCCGCAGCCAAACTTTTCGCAGTTCATCATCGGAGAGTATTCTTGATCTGGCCTGCGCGCTGTACGAAAGGCGTGGAACGGGTGTTGTCTCCAACATGCCGTGCTTCACGCACCAGTTCATCATGGTGCGGATGGCGACGAAAGCATGTTGGCGTTCTGCCGGTGTATTCTTGAACTTTTCGATCACCTGCATGATGTCACTTCGGGTGATTTCCTGGAGCTTGCCGTCAAAGCTGAAATGCCGATTGAGAAGGCGGCTGTACTCCGCGATGGTTCGCGGTTTGGTTCGCAATTCGCTGTCAGTAAGAAAACGTCCTTTCGCTTCGACAAACCCAATCGCGGGCAGGGCATTCGACCTTGGCAAGTGAAAGGTGATATTGCTCTGAACTTGCTTGGCAGCTGTTCTGGCGTCTTTTAGGGCAAGCTCCGGGTATTGGCCCAGCGTCTTCAGCTTGCGGTCCTTGCCGGACATGACGACGAAAGACTTCGTGCCTCCTTGGGAGACCCGTATCCCGAACCCCGGCAGCAAGTCGTCGAAGTAGGTCTTCTGTCCCCTGTCCGGCGACCCTATTTTGCGAATCTGTAGGTCCGTTAGTCTCATCTTAGTCTCTCAAATCACGTGTTTTTGAGTGATTTTCTATGTGCTGCGATGTTCAACATTTAGCAGCTATCTAGCTGAAAATAAAGACTAAAATGAGAAGGCATGTTCAGCTGTGGTTTGCCCGATTGCACAAACTCTTAATCAGCGGGTCACAGGTTCGATCCCTGTCGCACCCACCACTTTTTTCCGGTAGTCATCAGATCTAGAACCGCTGCATCGCCGCCTTGAAATCGATGAGACCAAAGCCGAACTCCGGGTCTTTGCCTTTGGCACCCAAATCCAGTGCGGTCTTGTTGGCAATCCTCTCGATTTCAAATGCGGATTTGGCCGGGTCCTGGTGCATCAGGTTGGCGATGGCTCCGGTGAAGACTGCGGCGGCGAACGATGTTCCTGTCACCAGATCGTAACCGCCGCCGGGGATCGGGGCCATCAGGCCGACGCCCGGGGCGGAAATCGCGATATAGCCGCCGACGTTGGCTTGGCTCATGCGCCTGTTTTGCTCGTCGGTGGCGGTCACTGCAACGACGGACTTGTAGGCTCCAGGATAGGCGGGCGGGGCTTTCGGGCCATTGTTTCCGGCTGCCGCGACCAAGAGGATGCCGCGCTCAAAGGCGGCGTTGCAGGCTTTTTCGAACAGTTTGTTGCGCGGGCCGACGAAGCTCATGTTGATGATCTGCGCATTCTGTTCAGCGGACCAATCGAGCGCGGCAAGAATTGCGTCGGCGTTTGACTTGCCGTTCTCGAAAGCGCGGGCGTGGTAGATGAGTGCGCCCGGCGCTACGCCCTGGAAGCCGTCCTGACCGGAAATCAGGCCGACGATGGACGTGCCATGATCGGTGTTGGTGACGGCAATTTGGGGAAGCGCGTCGAAATCCTCGGCAATGATATTGGCGAGTGCGGGATGGGACTTGTCGCGCGCGGTGTCGATGACGGCGACGCGGATGTTTGCGCCGCTGGCTTCACCGGGATTGAAGTTGATGCTTTGCATTGCATAGCCACCGACGGGCTCTGCCTGTTGCAAAGTATAGACATGGTTTGGCTCAACGGCGGCGGCGCGGCCGTCGCTTTGGATTTGTGCCAGCACGAGGCCGACCGGGCGGCCATCAGGAATGCCGAGGCGGGCGACGCTGGTGCCAAGAAGGAAAGATGTGCGAACCGAGCGGACTTCGAGGCCGAGTGATGCAGCGATAGTCTGGACGGCTTGTGCATCGCCGTTGATGGTTGCGAGCACTTCGTCGGGAATGTAATCGCCATCGGTGGCGACGGGCGGAACGGGAGCGCCGAGGTTTGGCGGTGCTTGGACCGGTGGAGATTGACCTGCCGGTTCTGCTCCCGGTGTCGAATGAAACAGGTCAAACAGCAGCGGCGGCAGTTCGAAATAGTTGGTTGGTTGATCCGGCTGTTTGTTGGCGGTTTCAGCCGCAACGCTGTCTTGAGCCCGCGCGGAAGAGCCAAGGACGCCAACAAAACTTGCAGCAAGCAGGGCTGCGATCAATTGCACTGTTTTATGGCGCATCCGGCTTCTTTCCGGCGATCAGTTTTTCGACCAATGGCGAGGCGGACAATTGTTTCGATGCCTGATCGTATTGCGTCACTGTGTCGGCGGAAAGGGCAATCTTGAAGGTCGAGCCGGAGATCGGGCCGCTTTCGATTTGCCCGCCGTTTGCTTCCAGGAGCTCCGCGATGCCGGTGAGTGTCGCGGTTGGCACGAAGGTTACAAGCACGAACGGCGCATTTACGGCTTGGCCTGCGCCCGCGACCTGGACATCATCCGGACTGGTGCTTTTGATATTGGAAATGCTGACGACCATCAACGCAAGTACCGCAGCGGCGGTGGCCAGAAGCAAGGGCGCGGGGATTGCAAATGTCCTTGTGAGGAATGCCGCCAGCCATGACACTGGCGAGCCTTGCGGGGTGGCGATTTTATCGAGACTGTCGCTGAAGCGTTGCAAGGCGTCGGGGCGCGGGCTGAGGGATTCATTGTCCTCAAAAACAAGCGCTATCTCGGCTTCGGCTGCGAGAAGCGCCTCATCGGCCGCAGGATCATTGGCAAGCCAGTCTTCGACCTGCCGCAAATCTTCGCCGGTCAGCGTGCCGTTCAGATAAAAGGGCAGGAGGGTTTCCATCTCGTCGCGGTGGGTCATTGCAGGTTGCTCTTTCATGGCCAACCCCTGTCGTGCCCGGTTGCCTTCAGTGCTTCGCCGAGTTTGGAGCGGGCGTAGAACATCCGGGTTTTCACAGTTGCGACCGGGATGCTGAGGATTTCGGCGATTTCGGTGACTGTGCGGCCTTGATAATAGGCAAGGTCGATCACCGTGCGATGGTCTTCGCCAAGGTTGTTGATGCAGGCGCGAAGCGCTGACGCCTTGTCGAGTTTCATTGCCGAAACATCGGGCGTGTCTGCGCCATCAACGATGCGCTCTGCCTCCAGATCGTCGAGCGCGTCTTCCTTGCGCTTGCGGCGCGCGGAAAGGACTTTGAATCTGGCAATTCCAAGAAGCCAGGTCGAGACTTGCGAGCGGAATTCAAACTTGCCCGCCTGCCGCCAGACGTCGAGAAACACGTCGTTTGCAATGTCATCTGCCATGGTATCCGAACCCGTTTGGCGCACCACGAACCGGTAGACCCGGGCATGATGGCGCATGAACAACAGCCGGACCGCCGCCCGGTCGCCAGAGGCGATGCGCTTCATCAGGTCATTGTCTGACTGGGTGCCAGAGGATGAACTCATTGCGGTCCTTCTGTTGGTTTAAGTCGCGCGCAGGTGCGGAAAGGTTCAAAGCAAGGTGCAGGATAACATCAGCGGGCGAAAGTTAGAATAAGCGGCAGATGAAAGGAAGGGCTGTGAGGTGAAATTCCCGGCTTACGCTTTGCTGCGGATTTGAACGATTCTGCAAATAGCGAAGATAATTTGCACCGGCATTGATATGGCAAGGCAAACGGCACCCGCCTTCGCCAACGCTTGTGTTTGGCCAAGTCTGGGTCGTCGGGACAAGCCCGACGATGACGAAGTTTGGGGATTTTTGTAATGGTTACAGCCACTTGCGGCTCGCGAGAGGTTTGGCAAACCCGCCTTATGACGTGTCCGAGCCAAACGCTTCGACGGCGAAATAATGGACGTCTTTCAGTATGGAGTCGACAGGATGGATTTCCTTGCGCCGATAACCCGGTGGTGGTCCGGGGCGGAAGGGGCTGATGCGGGTTGATTTGTAAGGGGCTTTGGAGGAAAGGATTTCGTCGCGCCTCGCGCGCCATCTGGCGAGGCGGCGGGCTTGGCGGGGCAAGTCGTTGAGCGCGTGACGCATGGCGCGGAGGCGGTTGAAGAGGAGGGTTGCGTTGATGGGGGTAGCTGCGAGAGTGGCTTGGTGGTGGGCGCGTGATGCGTTGGAGGTTAGGACTTCGTGCATTGATCCTGCCGCGTTGAGTTCGTTTTCCCAAGCCTCTTGGTCGAAATGTTTGAGCGGGTCGATGAGTTGGAAGCTTGGCGTGTGTGATCCAGTGGCGGATGCGCACGATGCAAAGAATGCGGGGAGCGGGCGGGACGGGCGGAATTTGATGACGATGCCGCGCGCTGCGATGACGATGAGGCGGCGGATGGCGGATTCGCAGGGGCGCAGGATGAGGAGGATGGCGGCGTAGAGTGCGCGAGGGAGGGTGAAGGTGGTGGATGTGTTTGAGTTTGCATTGCCCTGGTCTAGCGGCAGTCCCCTCTCCGTCGGCTTCGCGTCCTGCGGACCCTCTCCCCGCTCGCGGGGCGAGGTTAAACGAACCTGCGCGGCTTTTACCTCGCCCCTTTGGGGGTCCGAAGGACGGGCGAGACCCGTGGCTCGCCCCGGCACGGTGTCGGCGCAGCCGACGGAGAGGGGACTGCTGCCGGAGCCGACATCATGTAGCCTCCCCCGCAGCATCGCAAACAGCTCGGCGATTATCGCCAAGAGCAATGCGTGGTTGCGGGTTATGGCCATTTCCCAGTTCACTTGCTGCGTTTTCCCTTGTTGAACATGACGGGAATTATCAGGCTGGATTGGGGTCGAGTGGATACAATCGCGAAATTAAAATTATGGCTCGAATGAAATCAATGGGTTGGCGGAGTTTTGCTGCGGGATAAGTCTGGTGGCGCGGCTGCTTATCTGGCTGACTCGCCCTCACCGCTTCGCTGCGCGAAGCCCCTCTCCCGCTTTGCGGTAGAGTTGAAAGAGGCGCTTGCAACCATTTGCTGCTTCGTATGTTGTGAAAGCATTGAAGCAGTGACATTTCAAATGCCGTTGCTGTCTGTTGAAGATGTATATTGGATGCGCTGGAAGAGGAAAAGTCATGCAGTTTTCGCGCGCCGTGGGTTTTGCCTGTTTTACGGTAATGATCTGGCTGTCGGCAGTGACCGGCGTTTTGTTTGTGGCTTTGACTGTAGCGCAATATTTGCGTGCCGAGCCTTCTGCCAATCCGTTGGTGACGCTGGGGAGCGCTGCGGGGTGTTTGGTGTTTGCGGTTTTGATGCATCAGCTGTCGCGCCGGATTGTGGAGAGCCGCTGATCAGCGATGCAGCGTTGTCGTTTTTCTGTGACAAAGCCCTGCCAGATTGCTTCAATCCACCCCGAACCGGCAGTTGAAAATGCCGGGGTTCGGTGCCTATCATGGGTGTGGGGCGGCAGACCGATTTGATCTCAACGGAGCGTGTCATGACCATTAGCAAACGGATGAAAAACAGCATTCTCGCCGCCGCCGCCTTCGGGCTCTCGCTTGGTGTGGCGCATGCCGAAACCGTCAAGATCACGCTGCTGGGCGTTGGCGACATCTATAAATTTGACGGCGGCAAGACGCGGGGCGGGGTGGCGCGGCTGAATGCTGTGGCGCGAGCGGAGCGGGCTGCCAATCCGAACACGCTGTATCTGTTTGATGGCGACATGTTTTCGCCCTCGCTGCTGTCGGGTCTCGACAAGGGCGAGAACATGGTGAAGCTGACGGAAATTGTGCCGTTTGACCTTGCTGTGCCGGGCAATCATGAGTTTGATTTTGGGACGGAATTGTTTGCGGAGCGCCTGAAGACCGCGAAATATCCGTGGGCTGCGATCAATGTGACCAAGGGCGATGGTTCCGCCATTGAAGGATTGGGCGGCGTGGTGATGAAGGAGATCGGCGGCGTGAAGCTGGCGATCATTCCGGTGGCGCAGGACACGTCGCCGCAGGTTTCTTCGACTGGCGACTGGAAATTCGGGCCGACTGCAGACAGCGCGATTGCTGCGGCCAAGCAGGCGCGCAAGGACGGGGCGGAGATTGTTGTCGGGCTGGTGCAGGCGCCGCATTCAGACGACCAAAAGATGCTGGCCTCGAAAGCATTTGATGTCATCCTGTCCGGCGATGACCATGATCTGGTCGTGCAATACAATGGCGTGACGGCTTATGTGGATACGTCGACTGACGCCAATTACCTTGTGCCGATTGATCTGAATGTGACGATTGAGGAGAAGGACGGCAAGCGCTCGGTGAAGTGGGAGCCGAATTTCCGGTTTATTGATACGGCCTCTGTCACGCCTGATCCGGAGACGATGAAGGTTGTTGAAGAATACCAGAAGGAGCTCGACAATGAGCTGAATGTGGTGATCGGCAAGACTTCGAACGGGCTCGACAGCCGCCGCAATGTGGTGCGCACGCAGGAAGCTGCGATCGGCAATCTGATTGCCGATGCGATGCGTGATGTGACCGGCGCTGACGTGGCGATCATGAATGGTGGCGGAATACGCGCTGACAAGGAATATGCCGCAGGGGCCGATATCACCCGCAAGGATGTCTTGAGCGAGCTGCCGTTCGGCAATGTGACCGTGATGGTCGAGGTGACGGGCAAGCAGCTGCGCGAGGCGCTGGAGAATGGTGTGTCGAAGCTTGAGGACGGGGCAGGGCGGTTTGCGCAAGTTTCAGGCATGAAGGTTGAAGTGGACGCGGCCAAGCCTTCGGGTTCGCGCATTGCTTCTGCGATGATCGGCGACAAGCCGCTTGATGATGCGGCGTTCTACAAGCTTGCCACCAACGACTTTGTGCTCGGCGGCGGCGACGGGTTTACCTCGCTTTCCGGCGGCAAGGTGCTGGTCGATGCACGCGGCGGCAAGCTGGTCGCCAATGATGTGATGGTTTACGTCAAGAAGCTTGGCTCGGTGGATGCCAAGGTGGAAGGGCGGATCACGATCAAGCAGTGAGAGTCCGTCCCGAAATACGCTATGCCGGTCTGCAAATGGCGCTTTTCTGCGCTTCGGTGCTCACGTACCCAAAAGTACGCTCCGCTCCGATGCTCAAAAATCACCATTTTCGACTCGGCCTAACGAATTTCGAAACGGACTCTAAGGCTATTCAAGCACTTTTGGCCAGTTGGCGTTGCCGGTGCTGATGTTTCCGGGGATGTCTTTGGCCCATGTTGCCTTCACGCTTTGCGAATAGTTGAGATAGAGCTTGCCACCCACCACGGACCAGACTTTCGGGTCGCCCTTGGCAGTGTAGCCAGACTTTCGGGTCGCCCTTGGCAGTGTAGCCTTGGGATACGGCCCAAGCGCAATAGCCGCCGAACTGCGGTGCGTATTTTTCCGGCGCGGCGCTGAAGGTGTCGCGGTTGGCGGCACTGGCGAAGCGCCACTCTGCGCCTTTCCAGCTGGTGGAGAACTCGGCCTTGCCTTCGACAGGTGTGCCGGACTGGTAGCTGACGACATCATAGCCGCCGGCCCCTGTGCCGCTGACAAGTCCGGTGTAGATTTCGGCTTTTCCAGCCAGCGCGGGAAGCGGGGCGAGTGCTGCCAGTGCCAGGATGGCGGTGATCTTGAGCGCGTTGCGGCGGTTCATTGGAATGTCTCCACGGGTTTCGACGTGAGAGTATTGGCGGAGACGCGGCTTGGCAAAACACGATGGATGCTGATCGGGTCACAATCGTTTGATCGCGTTCTTGAGGACTTATCACCTTTTCGGGTGATTTTCGTGGGATGCGGTTATGCTTAGTTTTGATGATGTCAGGCCTGCAGCTGCGATGAATGGCTGATGAACCGGCTGTTCAGCGCCGATAAAGCGGTGCATTCTTAAGTTTGTGGTCATCGCAAAAAATCAAAGGGAACACCGTCATGAACAAACTGATCTCCGCCGCACTGGCCCTGTCCATCGCCGTTGCTGCCACGCCTTCGTTGGCATCGGCGTTTTGGCCGGGGACTGTTATCAACATAGCGGCCACCGACACGCTCAAGGTGCGCAAGTGGCCTGCCGCCACGTCGCAAATTATTGACGCCTATGCTTCAAACGCCAATGTTTCGATGACGGGCCGCTGCAAGAACATCGTCACCAATGTTTCGTTCCGCGTCGATGCGGGCGGCTCGGTGAACTGGAAATATTCGCGGATGAAGAAGCCAAATGTCTGGTGTCAGGTGATGACTGATGATGCGCAGCTTGGCTGGGCGAGGGGCAAGTTCATCTGGCCGCAATGATTTTGCGCTTGCGGTAGCGCGATTGGACTCAAATGATTGTATCGATGTAGCCTCGACCGGGATGCTTCAGAGAGTTCACCAGATGACACTAGCTACTACAAAACTTGAGATTAAGGGGTCGCGAAGTCAGCTGCTGGGACCGTTTTTGATCAGTGCCGTGTTCACCTTTGCGCTTCTCGCAATGGCACTTGGCCTTATCGGAGCAAGCCCAAGTAGAGTTGCGATTTTTGTAGGCAAAATTGGCGCGGTAATATTCGCGAGTGTTAGCTGCGTGTATGCGTGGCGCTTCGTCAATGCCTCAAAAAACGTTATTGTTCTATCATCTGGCGGACTACTGGACATACGCCTATCCAAGAAGCCGATTGCGTGGGCATCTATTGGCGGCGTGAGGGAGTTGTTTCACAGAAATAACAGAGAATCTTCGAAACTAATTATCATAAGTGTTTCCAAGGACGCTGAGACGGCTATTGGCTTGACTCCAATCCAACGCTGGACCCGGTCGGCAAGTAAGGCTCTTGGCGTTCACGAGGTATTTATAAGTGCTCAGGGGCTTGATATTAGTCATGATCGGCTTCTCCAAAACATCACCGACCGAGTGACGGAAGCAAAAAGTGCCTCTCATACTAAAATCTTGTAATCACGCTGATCCCAGTTCCGTCATACTTGTCCATGGCCATCAGCGCGGCGGGGGCTTCATCCAAAGTGATGTGCTTGCCGATGAGCTTTTGTGGCGCGAGTTTGCCTGCGGCGATCATGGCCAGCATTGCGTTGTAGCGGTGGGCCTGCATGCCGTGGGTGCCGAGGATTTGCAGCTCGTGGGCGATGACTTTGGACATCGGGATTTTGGGCGAGGCATGGTCGCCAGTCATCAGGCCTGCCTGCACGTGGCGGCCGCGGCGGCGCAAGGAAGCGATTGAATTGAAGCAGGTGACGGGCGAGCCGAGTGCGTCCATCGACACATGTGCGCCGCCCTTGGTGATTTCGCGGATCGTTTCAACGACATCCGGTGTGTCTTTCGCATTGATCGTCGCAACCGCGCCGATGTCGCGGGCGAGGGTTAGTTTGCGCTCATCCAGATCAACCGCGATGACGTTTGCCCCGCAGGCGGCGGCGATCATGATGGCGGACAGGCCGACGCCGCCGGAGCCGTGCACGGCAACCCATTCGCCGGGCTGGACTTTTGCGATATCGACAATGCCGCGAAAGGCGGTGGCGAAGCGGCAGCCGAGCGAGGCGGCGGTGATGGCGTCCATGGTTTCGGGGATGTGGATGAGATTTGTGTCGGCGAAATCCACCGCGACGAATTCGGCGAACGAGCCCCATGCGGTGAAGCCCGGCTGGAACTGGTTTTCGCAGACCTGATGGTTGCCGGTGGCGCACTCATGGCAATGGCCGCAGCCGCCGACGAAGGGCACGGTGACACGCTCGCCCTCGCGGAAGTGCGCGACGTGTTTGCCGGTGGCGACGATGGTTCCTGCCAGCTCGTGACCGGGGACGTGCGGCAGGTGGATGTCCGTGTCGTGGCCGAGCCAGCCGTGATAATCGGAGCGGCAGAGGCCGGTGGCTTCGACCTTGATGACCACGCCGCCCTCTGTTGGCTTGGGATCGGGGAGGGTGGCGATGACCGGCGGCTGGCGGAATTGTGTGTAGTAGACGGCGCGCATGCAGATAGTCTCCCCGGGCAGGAACCATTCATGCCCTGCTCACGGGCCGGTTGCCAGTTGAACTTTGATCGCGGCGCGGAATTTCTGACATTCTAACGACACAATGGGCCGACCTGTTGCGCGGGAAAGATCGCTGTCGAAGGGAGAGGGTTTTGAACGGCTGGCATTTGCGTTTTCTGCTTTCGTGGATTGTCTTGAGCGGTGCGGAGATCGCGGTGGCTCAAGCCGCAAGTGGTCCGCTGCCTGCGGCGATCAAGGCAGATTACCAGCTGGGCGGAGCCTATGCGCCGCCGGTGGGCGTCACTGTTGTTGTGCGCGACAGCACGGCGCAGGCTGCGTCCGGCCTGTTCAACATTTGCTATATCAACGGGTTTCAGAGCCAGCCCGGCAGCGTTTGGCCGAAGACGTTGTTGTTGCTGGATGCCAAAGGCAATCCGATTGCGGACGAGAATTGGCCGGACGAGTATTATTTGGATATTTCGACTGATGCCAAGCGCAAGGCGATTTTGGAGCGGTTGACGCCGGTCATCAAGGGCTGCGCGGCCAAGGGGTTCAACGCGGCGGAATTTGACAATCTGGATTCCTACACGCGCACGGGCGGCCGGTTGACGCTCGCAAATGCGGTGGCGTTTGCCAAGTTGCTGGTTGCTGCAACGACGTCTGCGGGCATGGCGGCGGGGCAGAAGAACGCCGCGGACCTTAGCGAACGAGGGCGCAGCGAGATCGGCTTCACATTCGCAGTTTCAGAAGAATGCCACCGCTGGGACGAGTGCCGGGCGTATACGGGTGTTTATGGCGCGCAGGTCATCAATATTGAATATTCCGATGATTTGCGCGGGACGTTTGAAGGAGTGTGTGCCGATGCGCAGACGCCGAAGGCCACCATATTGAGGGACCGGATGTTGGTGCCGAAGGGTGGCAAGGGGTATGTTTACCGGCGGTGTTGAGGGGGTGGAGATCAGTTGACGGCCTTGTGCAGGATCGAATTGATCAGGGTTTGATATGGCATGCCCTCGCGCAACGCGCGGGCTTTGAGTTTTGAGAGGTTATATTTTGAGACGCGCAAGCTGATTTGGATGCGTTCATCGTCAAGCGTGGCCTTGGCAATGGCTCTGTGGCGATCGAGCTCTGCGGGTGTCAACACGCTTTTGAACGCGCTGTCGTCAGCTTCAATGGCCTCATAAAGCGCTCGCTCCTCTTCATCGAGGAATTTGCCGACTGTGGGTTCTTTGGACATTTCTTACCTCAGATATCTCTTGGCGAACTTGCGGCTCGGAAACACGGTTTTCAGAAAAACCTCGTCTTTGGACTCAACAAATGGCACCACATAGGCGTAGTCGTTGATTTCCAGCACGTACATTTTCTGGCCCGGGTAGTTCTCATTCTCAACGATGTCGAGAACCCGTTTGTCTTCAATGGCGGCCACGCACTCCTCAAACCCAACGCCGCCGCGGGTCTCATTGCCGCGGACAAGAGAGGCCTTTTCGTATCCCCAAACGTGACGTTTCATGGATGCATTGTATATGCAATGTGGGTTACGTCAAGTGAAAACACGCTGGCTTGTTTGGATGGGCCGGTCATGGAGTGAGTTCTTCGCTGCCTGCTGCAGTTCGATTTTGCGATCCGTGGTTAGAAAGCTTTTGCCAAAGTCATAGTCATCGGATTCGATGGCTTTGTAGAGTTCCTCTTCTTTGGCGTCCAGAAACTCTGTGATGACGGGTGGTAAGTCGGGTTTTCTGTTCATTGCTATTTTCTCAATCAAAGGTCGTTCGTCATGGACAATAGAGCAACTAGTGCACCAATCGCGAAAGTGCTAGCAGCAGTATAAAAAACTGGACGCATCGTGGATTCATAGTGTTCACCCAAGATATTTCGCAAGGTTGAGAATTTCCAGATGCCGAAAGGGAACCAACTTTTCAAGGGAAGCCGATACATCATTTTCAGGATGAAATACCCGTACGCTATGAAACTTGCACCGAATGCCAGCAAAGAGAGATTGTAAAAATTATTCATTTGGCCTAGCGCTCCCATCAATGTCTAAACAAAGTTCGGTTCCTACCTACCCCAAAACATTTGCAAACACCATGCAAGCGCACATTCACTAATGTAAGTCGGTTTGCTGTAGATCCTGGAGGGATGATAAAGCCCGGACAAATACTGAAGGGAATGCAGCAATGAGCAAGGGAACCTATCCGCTCAAACTTCTCGACTCCGTCAAGCGGGAAGCCTCGCGGCTTGCCAAGGAAGACGGTGTTTCACTCAACCAGTGGATCGGCTCTGCTGTTGCGCAGAAGATCGGAGCGGTGCAGACCGCTGCCGAGTTTTTGAAGGGCCGTGCAGGGAATGCGACCGGCGAGGGGCTGCTTGAAATCCTGAAGCGCGTGCCGTCACGCGGCATTGAACCCGGCGACGAGTTTTAGCGCCGCCGCCCACCCCGCCGTCCACTGCTCCCATCCGCAGCCATCTCGACCACCCTGCGCTCCGGAAGAGTCACAGCCTTCGCCAAGTTCGGAAACGCATCCACCTTATTCGGCATCGCCATCGCATGGACGAAGAGTTGCTGGAAATGCGGCTCCAGTGCAGTTTCGATTTTTTCGACTTTGGCGACTGTGACCTCGATCTCACGGCGGTGGGTTCGGTTCAATAGGGCCATGCGTGCGCCGGTGCCTGCTGCGTTGCCTACGGCTTTGACGCGTGACAGGTCGCAGTCGGGGATGAGGCCGAGGACCATGGCGTATTTTGGGTCGATGAAGGAGCCGAAGGCACCGGCGAAGCGGATTTCGTCTACGTGGGTTACTTCCAGTTTTTCCATCAGGAGCTTGATGCCGGCGTAAAGTGCGGCCTTGGCGAGCTGGATGGCGCGGACGTCGTTTTGGGTTACGGTGATGCGCTGGGCGCCGTCGTGGAGGAGGTAGGAGAAGGTGCGGCCGGCCTCAAAGATGCGCGTGCTTCTTGCGGCCATCGTGCCGTCGATCACGCCGTCTTCGGAGATGATGCCGGACAGGAACATTTCGGCGACGACTTCGATGATGGCTGAGCCGCAGATGCCGGTGATGCCGGTTTTTTCTGCGCTTGTCGTGAAGCCTTCTTCGTCAGACCATTGCTCGGTGCCGATCACCTTGAACTTCGGCTCCAGCGTTGCCGGGTCAATGCGCACGCGCTCGATAGCGCCGGGCGCTGCGCGCTGGCCGGAGGAGATTTCAGCGCCTTCGAAAGCCGGGCCCGTGGGGGAGGAGCAAGCGACGGTGCGGTGGCGATTGCCCAGCACGATTTCGGCATTGGTGCCGACGTCCACCAGCAGCATCATGTCGTCCTGCCGGTCGGGGCCTTCGGACAGGGTTGCGGCGGCGGCGTCTGCGCCGACGTGGCCGGCTATGCAGGGCACGATGTAAAGCCGCGCGCCTTCATTGAGCGGGATGCCCATGTCGGAGGTTTTGCCCTTGACCGCGCCGGAGACGGCGAGCGCGAACGGCGCGCCGCCAAGCTCGGTCGGATCGATGCCCAAAAAGAAATGGTGCATGACCGGATTGCCGACGAAGACGGCGTCGAGAATATCGGTGCGCTTGACGTTGCCCTCGGCGCAGACCTGATCGACCAGCGCGTTGATCGCGTCGCGCACCGCTTTGGTGATGGCGTCCGCGCCGCCCGGATTCATCATCAAGTAGGAGACGCGGCTCATCAAATCTTCGCCGAAGCGGATCTGCGGGTTTTGCATGCCGACGGAGGCGGCGACGCGGCCTGAGAGGAGCGAGACGAGGTTCATGGCGATGGTGGTCGAGCCGATGTCGCAGGCGATGCCGTAAGCCTCGTTGTGCAGGCCCGGCCAGAGCGCGATGATGCGCGGGGTTTCGCTTTCCTCGTCCTTGTGGATGGCGGCGGTGACGCCCCATTTGCCTTTGCGCAGGATGCTCTGCACTTGCGACAACAGATGGAAGTCCACGTCCAACTTCTTGTAACCCCAGTCTTTTTGCAGCGCGACGATCATCCGGTCCATGTCGCCGAGCGGCTTGTGCATGTCCGGCTCTTCGACCTCGACATAGCAAAGATGCACAGTCGGATTGCGCGCGATGACGCGGTCACCGACGGCTTTGCGGATGACCTGCGCGTTGACGACGGTGTCCTGCGGCACGTCGATGACGAGGTCGCCTTCGATGGTGGCCGAGCAGGACAGGCGGCGGTTTGGCGCGATCTCGCGGACTTCGGCGTAGCGCAGCTCTTTGGGGCCGCGCTGCGAAATATGGTCGTTGGAGGAGACGATCTTGTGCTTGGCGAAACTGCCTTCCTGTACCTCGACCTGACAGCGACCGCACGTCGCCCGCCCGCCGCAGACGCTTTCGACATAAACGCCAAGCTGGCGCGCGGCCTCGAGCACGGCGGTGCCTTTGGGGAAGCGGCCGCGCTTGCCGGAGGGCATGAAGAGGACGAGGGGATCGGGGTTTATTGGAGGGCTCACGTCGAGGCGCCCCCCTCTGTCCTGTCGGACTGACCGGGCCGAGCCACGGGTCTCGGCCGCCTTCGGCCCCCCGCGAGGGGGGAGATCGATAACCGGAGAGTTTGTGCGATTGGCAGTATAATGTCGTGCGCCGATCTCCCCCCCCGCGGGGGAGATGTCACGAAGTGACAGAGGGGGGCGCCTCGCACTGAACTCTCCGATTGTCTCACTTCCCCAGCCTCTTCACATTCGCTTTGACCCGCCTTCTCGCCGGTTTCAGCGCGGCGGTGGCAATTGCGTCGGCGGCTTTCATTGGCTGTGGCATTTTGCCGAAGGCCATGCCGAGCCAGGCGTTCATCATTTGCTGGCCGAACTCGAGGTTGGCGGCGACGATGCCGTCTTTTGCGGCCTTGGTCTTTTCTTCGACCATGCGCTTGTCTTCCGCGTGGTCCTTGGCAGTGCGCAGCGCGTCCGGCAGCATCAGGCGGGACATGCGCAAGGCAATGACCTGCGGGGCGAACAGGGCGAGGCTGGCGAGTTCGGCTTGGGTTTTTTTCATCAGGCTGCACCCACGCGGGCTGAGCGGCCGCCACGACGACCACCGGCTGTGGGCGCTGCTACAGGGGCGGTGATTGCACCGGGAGCCGCCGGGGCGTAGTCGCGGTAGGTGCGGATCCATTGCTCGCAGGACGGGTCTGTGCCGTTCAGCACATTGGCGGCGCGGACGGCTTCCATTTCCTGCGGGCGGCAGGGGTTCATGATGGCGGAGGTCATGCCTGCGCCAATGACCATGGGGATGAAACCGGCGTTGATGCCGTGGCGGTGGGGCAGGCCGAAGGAGATGTTGGAGAGGCCGCAGGTGGTGTTGACCTTGAGCTCGTTGCGAAGGCGATAGAGGAGGGCGAAGACCTGACGGCCGGCATCGCCAAGCGCGCCGATTGGCATGACGAGCGGGTCTACCACGATGTCATGCGGCTTGATGCCGTAATCCATGGCGCGCTCGACAATCTTCTTGGCGACGGCGAAGCGCACGTCGGGGTCCATCGAAATACCGGTTTCGTCGTTGGAGATGGCGACGACCGGCACGTCGTATTTCTTGCACAGCGGCAGGATGGCTTCGAGTTTTTCCTCTTCGCCGGTGACGGAATTGACCAGCGGGCGGCCTTTGGCGACTTTTAGTGCGGCTTCGATGGCGGCGGAGACGGAGCTGTCGATGGAGAGCGGCACATCAACCAGGCCTTGGACGATCTCCATGGTTTGAACGAGGAGGCCCGGCTCGGTTTCATTCGGGTTGACGGACGTGACGCCCGCGTTGACGTCGAGCATCGTGGCACCAGCGGCGACCTGTTCGAGCGCGTCGCGGATGACGGTGTCGAAATTGCCGGCCTGCATTTCGGCGGCCAGCTTCTTGCGACCGGTCGGGTTGATGCGCTCGCCGATGACGCAGAACGGCTGATCGAAGCCGATGATGATTTCGCGGGTGGCCGAGGCGACGATGGTGCGGGTCATGCTGGTCTCCAGAAAGGATATAAAGAGTTGTTTATATGGTTATGCGAAGTGGGGCAAATGGAAATTCGTTGTTTTCGGTCTTGGCGGCAGTCCCCTCTACGCCGGCTTTGCCGGCACCTCTCCCCAAAGGGGCGAGGTTAAACTCACCGCCTTTTTTGCCTCGCCCCGCTTGTGGGGGGAGGTGTCGGCGAAGCCGACGGAGGGGGGCCTGCCGCGAAGACCAAAGCAC
>JANPEK010000187.1:0-21940 GCA_031422915.1 Phyllobacteriaceae bacterium
CGCCAAGACCGCAGTAATCGCCGCGATCCTTGCCACTTATGCCACCACGATTGTCCAGCTGCTTGCCATCACCGCCAGCGTTGACCGCGTGGTGCCGGACGGCCCGAAGCAGGTTAACTTTGGCGAATGGATTTCCGTCTCGATCCCGATTTTTCTGGTTGAAGGCTTCCTGTTCCTCCTGACCAACGCGGATGTCCTCGTCGTCGGCCACTATCTGCCGCCGGACCAGGTCGCCGTTTACTTCGCCACAGCCAAGACGCTCGCGCTTGTCCATTTCGTTTACTTTGCCGTCAAGGCGGGCGTCAGCCAGCGCTATGCGCAGCTGATCCATGACGGCAGCAAACAGGAACTTGAAGCATTTGTCATCGCGTCTGCGCGCTGGACTTTCTGGCCATCGCTGTTCATGGGCGGCATTGTGCTGCTCTTGGGCGACCCTCTGCTGTCTCTGTTCGGCGAGTCCTTCAGGGCGGGCTATCCGCTGCTGTATGTCCTCGTTACCGGCGTTGTCATGCGCGCCTCGGTCGGGCCGGCTGAAAGCCTGTTAAACATGTCGGGCAACCAAAATGTCTGCGCCTGGATCTACGGTGTAACTTTGGTTCTCAGCATCACGCTTTGCTCGGTGCTTGTGCCGATGTGGGGCCTGTGGGGCGCTGCCTTCTCGTTTTCCACAGGCATGGTGTTTGAAGCGCTCGTGCTCGGCGTTGTCGTCTGGAAGCGGCTCGGCATCAACGCGTCTGCGCTCGCCAGCCTTTTCGCAGCCTCTCCCGGTGCCAAATCATGATGGCAGCGACACCGGTGTTTGAAGAGCAGACCGGCGGCGGCGCAGCAGCGGCGATGATGGCAAGCCTTGCGGGCTTTGAGCTTGAAGACCCGGTCATGGCCCAAATGGAGGATATTGCCCGCACCAGCCCGGCCCGGCGCCTGTCAGTCTATCCGGCAGGTGCAGGGTTTGAACTGTCCGAAGAGCTTGAATATCTGTCGTGGCGCGCAGCAGAGCCGAACATATTCTTCAACCCGCGCTTCCTCGCCCCTGCCATGCCGCGTCTTGAAGACCGGCAAATCCGCTTCATGGTCATGCGCGACGAGGCCGATGACCGCAGCCGTGTCCGGTTTCTGATGCCGTTTTCGGTGGAAAAGCCGGGTCTGGGGATTGGTCCGGAGATTTTGCGCGCATGGTCATCGCCGTTTGCACCGCTCGGTACGCCGCTGGTTGACCGCGATGATCCGGTTGGTGTGTTCGAAGACGTGCTGGAAATTTTGGCCCGCAAACATCTCAAGCTGCCGGAAGTTCTGGTCATTCCAGACATCGCGGAGAACGGTCCGGTCGCGCAGGCCCTGCGCGTGGCAGCCATTGGCCGCAATCTTGCCGTCACCTCCATTGTCCGCAAGCAGCGGGCGATGCTGGTCACCGGTGAAGAGCCGGACGACTATCTGAAAGCAGCCGTCACACCGCATCATTTGCGCGGGTATGGCCGGCTGTTGCGGCGGCTTGGCGAACTTGGCGAGGTGACATTCGACGAGGCCCGCGAACCCGCTGACGTGCGCCGCCGCACGGAAGAGTTTCTCGCCCTTGAAACCAAGGGCTGGAAGGGCCGCAGCGGCACGGCCATGACCATTGACCGCTACCGCGCTGCATTCACCCGTGAAGCGTTGTACAATCTCGCCCAGCGCGACATGTGCCGCATCCATTCGCTAAACCTGAACGGCAAGGCCATCGCCTCGCTCGTCGTCATGCGCGAGGGCGCAACGGCCTACACATGGAAGACGGCCTACGACGAGAGTTTCGCAAAGTGGTCTCCCGGCACATTGCTGATGCTCGACACCACGCGGCGCCTGCTGGACGATCCCAATGTGGAACGCGCCGATTCACTTGCCGTGCCGGATCATCCCGTCATGACGCGATTGTGGAAGGAACGCGAAAACATGGTCACGTTGCTCGTCGGCCTGTTGCCCGGCTCCGACCGCGCCATGCGCCAGGCCGCCAGCCAGATCGACCTATACAAGAAGACCCAAAACTTCGGCCGCATGATGCGCGAGCGCCTACGGTCACTGACCGGACGCAGGTGAACTCGCGTGAGATATGAAAAATGGTGCCCCTGGCCGGACTTGAACCAGCACTCCTTTCGGAACTCGATTTTGAGTCGAGCGCGTCTACCAATTCCACCACAGGGGCCTGTGAGGCAACATCCGCCACGGCGCGTGAGATAAATCAACATCGCCCCTGCGGTCAACCACAATCACGCACTTGTTTTGATCAGGTGGATTTCACGGCCTTGCCGTCGTGAATCTGAACGGCTAGGACAACACGCAGCCAGAGCGCTTCGTCAATGACAGCAGTGGCACCGAACACAACTCCGGAAACATCATGCTTCGACGCCTCTATGACTGGACGCTTTCACTCGCCGCCCGCAAATCAGCCGAAACCTGGCTGGCTGTCATTGCGTTCATTGAGAGCTCATTCTTTCTCATTCCTGCCGACGTCTTGTTTTTGCCGATGGTGCTGGCCCGCCGTGACCGCGCCTACCGCTATGCGATTGTTGCGACGGTAGCGTCGGTTCTTGGCGGCATTCTTGGCTGGATGATCGGCTTTTATGCCTATGAGGCCGTGGCAAAGCCGGTGCTGGAATTCTACGGCAAGCTCGACACTTTCGAAGCGCTGCGTGGCTCATCGAATGCCGACACAATTCTGTTGATGCTCATCACCTCAGGCCTTTCCCATCTGCCACCGATAAAGGTGGTGACCATCTTGTCAGGCGCGGCAGCGGTCAACATCTGGGTGTTCATTGCGTCGTGCATCGTGGCGCGCGGCGCACGCTTCGTCTTCCTCGCCTGGCTTCTGCGCAAATACGGCGCACCTATTCAGGAATTTGTGGAAAAGCGCCTTGGTCTGATTGCCGGAGCGGCCGCAGCAGCCTTGATCTTGCTGTATTTGGCAGTTCGGTATCTTGCCTGAAAGTGAGACAGTGATGATTAGTCTAACGGCGTTTCTCGACAAATCCACAGCGCGCACCGCCATGCTCTTGGCGCTCGCCATGGCGGGAGTTGTTGGCATTGCGCTGCTGTTTCAATATGTTGGTGGCTACCTGCCATGCAAACTCTGTCTGGAGCAACGCACACCCTACTATCTCGGCGCGCCTCTGATGTTGCTGGCTGCGCTCACGGCAGACCGCAATCGCAATGTCTCACGCGCGCTGCTCGCCGCCGGCGGCCTTCTGATGCTCTACGGTCTGTCGATTGCAGTCTATCACGCCGGCGTTGAATGGACCTGGTGGGCCGGCCCGACGGACTGCTCGGCAGCATTGACAAATGTCACCACCGACGCAGGAACACTGCTAAATGATCTCAACGCCATCCGCCCCCCATCCTGCGACAAGGCAGCGCTGCGAATCCTCGGCGTGTCCATGGCCGGCTGGAACGTGCCCGCAAGTCTGGTGCTGATGTTCGTCGCCTTCCGCGCAGCGTGGAAGGCGTAAACTTTTAAATTGAAGCGCAGGCATGCAAATTCGTCATCGAGTCATAAGATGTGACTGGCGCAAAATTGCTGAATCAAAATTCGCTGCGATGAGTCGGATGCAGTGTTTTTCGAGAACCGGAGCGGAGCGTACTCTTGTACGTGAGCACCGGAAGCGCAGAAAAGCGCAGCAGGCGGCCATCGCAGCGAATTTTCATCAGCAATCTTAGGGTTCGAGGACTGTGTCCCAGTACAGATAATCCATCCAGCTTTCGTGCAAATGGTTCGGCGGGAAAGACCGGCCGTTGTTGTGCAGATCCTGCACAGTCGGCTGGTAAGGCTTCTGGCGGGGATGCATGCGCGCGTGGTTCGGCATGTGCCCGCCCTTTTTCAGATTGCAGGGTGAACAAGCCGCAACGACATTTTCCCACGTTGTCTGCCCGCCGCAGCGGCGCGGCACGACATGGTCGAACGTCAGGTCCTCCGGTGTTCCGCAATACTGGCACTCGAACTTGTCACGCAGAAACACGTTGAACCGCGTGAACGCCGGATGCCGGGCTGGCTTGATGTAGGTCTTCAAACACACGACGCTCGGCAACCGCATTGACAACGACGGCGAGGAAACTTCCGTGTCATACTCGGCAAGAATGTTCACCCGATCAAGGAACACCGCCTTGATCGAATCCTGCCAGGACCAGAGCGACAGCGGGTAATAGCTCAGCGGACGGTAATCCGCGTTGAGCACCAAGGCGGGAAGGGAATTGGGCGAGACCGCAATCGTCAAGAATTGCCTCCAATAACCGCGTCAAGAATCACAGCACTGTAACCAGTGCATGCTTGCTGCGCACACTGTAGTTTGCTCATGACGGGAATGTGAAGCCTGAAAATTCCATTGCTGCTGCGGCAAAAGGCCGAAGTGGATCGCCAGACATGGGTCTGGCACCGGCAAATCAGATCGGAACCTTTCCATTCAACCCGCGCCGGACACCGTAATAGGCCCACAAAAGCCTTGAGGCGACACCCCTGTGCGGCGACCAATGTTTCGTCATCTCAACAAGCTTCTTCGCCGCTGGCCGCTCCGGCAGATCGAAGATCATCTGGAATGCATATTGCAAAGCGATATCGCCGCCGGGAAATATGTCCGAGTGCCCGGCTGCAAACAACAGATAGACCTCGGCGGTCCAAGGGCCGATACCCGGCGTCTTGCTCAACGTTGCAATGGCGTCTTCAGCAGGCAGGCCGCAAAGACCGTGCAGATCAAGCGAGCCGTCTTCACAAGCCGCAGCAACAAGCAGCAACGTCTTCAACTTTGGCCGCGACAGACCGCAGCCAAGCAACGCCGCCGGATCACGGCGCAAAAACAACCCAGTCTCATGCAAACAATCCTGCGCTGCGAGGCGGCCATAAATCGCGTCCGCACTGGCCTTGGAAACCTGTTGCGAGACGATGATATTGGCAAGGCTTGCAAACCCCGGCGCAGTCCGGCGCAAGGGAAGCGGCCCGGCAATCCGGGAGGCCTCGGCAAGTCTCGGATCAATTCGCAGCAGTCCGTCGAGCTCTGCAGTCAAATCATCCAGTGTCTCAATTATCCGCACAGCACTTTCCTTGTTTGCTGACCAACCGTATCAACAGAGCAACAAACAAGGAAAGGCTTGGCAACAGTGAGTCCACCCGTTTTCCGCTTTGCGCCAAGCCCCAATGGATACCTGCATCTGGGCCACGCCTATTCGGCGCTCTTAAACCAGAAGATGGCGCGCCAATGTAGCGGACGCTATTTGCTGCGCATCGAAGACATCGACTTTGGACGCTGCCGACCGGAGTATGAGGCTGCCGCCCTTGAAGACCTTCAATGGCTTGGCCTTGAATGGGAACAGCCTGTCCGCCGTCAGTCCGACCACTTCGCGGAATATGCATCGGCCTTGCAGCGGCTGACATCGCTGGGACTGATCTACCCGTCATTCATGTCACGGAAAGAGATCGACACAGCTGTGCGGGCATCGGGGGGAGCATGGCCGCATGACCCGCTCGGCACGCCGGTCTATCCGGGCAGCGAACGGAACGTGGACCCTGATATCCTGGCGCGCCGAGTTGCCGCAGGAGACGACCATGCACTGCGATTGGATATGACGAAGGCCATGGCGCTGGTTGGGGCTGATCTGACATGGTTTGAACAGAAGCCGGCTGGCGATGTGCGCATCACTGCTGACCCCGCCGCATGGGGCGATGTCATTCTGGCGCGCAAGGACACGCCGACGAGCTATCATCTCTCGGTGACCGTTGACGACGCACTGCAGGGCGTTACCGATATCGTGCGCGGAATGGACCTCTATCACAGCACGTCAATCCACCGGCTGTTGCAGCTGTTGCTGTCATTGCCTGAGCCGACCTATCGTCATCACCGGTTGATCACCGCACCTGATGGACCCAAACTTGCCAAAAGCGCAGGATCACCCTCGCTGCGTGATTTGCGCAAGCGAGGGATTGCACCCGGCGAAATCAGACGTCAGCTTGGCTTTTGACCCGTCACAAGCGGTTCAGGAGATTCTTCAAGATTGCGAGCAAAAGCAGTGAAAGAAATGAACCGGTCAACCCGACAACGATGCCGAACCTGAAATTGCCGATCGGGTAGCCGATGTAACGGCTGACCCAGATGCCTATGAAAAAGCCGGCTGCGATAACAATCATGTTTCCGAAAATGCCGAAGCCATCGCCCTTGAACACGCCGTCCATGGCGTTGCCAAGAAAGAAACTCCCGACGACGATGGACGTGAAAAGGAACAGCTGGGTCTGCGTATCCATGGCATAGAGCATGGCAGTCCTTACTCTTGTTCAACCGGAATGCGAGCGATGTGCAGCCGATTCACGCTACTGAAACTTTGGTGATTCGTATACAGCCTCGTCTCATGACGTTGACGCAACATGTAATTGCTTAATTGGTGAATCTCGAAAATGAACACACCGGCCATTCCCGTCCTGTTTGTCCTTCTTTGGGCGACCGGTTTCATCGGCGCGAAATATGCTATGCCGCATGCAGAACCTTTCTGGTTTCTCGCTGTCCGGTTCGCCATCGCCGGGCTGCTCCTCGGCGCATTTGCAATACTTTCCGGTAAGCACCTTCCGCCACGCCCCACACTGGTCAATGCATTGATTGCCGGTGCGTTGATCCACGGCGTGTATCTGGCTTGCGTTTTCTGGGCCATCCGCAACGGCCTTCCGGCCGGCATGTCGGCACTGATCGTTGGCCTCCAACCGATCATCACGGCGCTGCTCGCAGGCTTGCTGCTCGGCGAACGCGCCACGTCCCGCCATTGGGTATCGCTTGGCGCAGGTCTCTTGGGTGTCGCACTTGTTCTCTGGCCAAAACTGTCGGTGGTGTCCGACGGAATCAACGCGGCAACCATCGCCGCGTCATTTCTCGCCGTTGTCGCCATCTGCGCCGGAACGGTCTGGCAGAAAAAGACCGGCGGCACGTCTGACATGGTCACCGGAACCGCGGCGCAGTACGCCGGGGCATTTTTGGTGACGCTGGGCCTGTCGCTGGCATTTGAAAATCAGCAGTTCGACGCAACGTTAGAGCTCTGGTTTGCGCTTGCCTGGCTGGTCCTGGTCCTGTCAATCGGCGCGATATTTCTGCTAATGATGTTGATCAGGAAAGGATCAATGAATGCAGTGGCAGCGCTGTTCTATCTCGTTCCGGCAGTCACCGCTGTCATGGCTTGGCTCCTGTTCGGCGAAAAGCTTCAGCCAATTCAATTTGCAGGAATGGCCATTGTCGCCGGCGCAGTGTGGATCGCCACATCTCAACGGCGCAACAGCCGCTTGCGCGAATCGGCATAGATGTTGATCGCGGCGTTGATCTCGGCGCCGACAATGAAAATTGCTGCAACAATATACAGAAACACCAACGCCACCATGATTGAGGCAAGGCCCGCGTAGGTCGAAAGGTAATTGGCAAAGCTTGACAGATACGTTGCGAAAACCACCGCACTTGCGACCCACGCAATCAGCGTAAGTGCAATGCCGGGCAAAATCAGCACAAAAGGCCTGTCACCATCTGGCAGCCAGAGATGTACTGCCACAAGCGCGAAGACCAGCACAAAAATTGCGATTGCGTAGCGCCAGAAGCTGATCGTGAACAGGTAGGGCTTGATCCACGGCGCCCAGCCTTCCGCGATCTGGATGGCAAGCGGCGCAAGCACCAGGAGAAAGCTGATTGCTGCCATGCCGAGCGCAGCGATGACGACAAACACCAGACTTTGCGTCCGGCGAAACAACAGTGAGCGGGTTTCCCGTTCGCGGTACGCCCGGTTGAGTGCCGCTCTCAGCGCTTCAATGCCGCCCACCGCAAAATAGGCAGCCGCCAGAAACGAGAAAGTCAAAAGACCACCGCGCTGAACCGTCAAAACACTTTGCACTTCGCGGGCAATCGGCTCGGCAATATTCTTCGGCCATGTATCAAAGATGAGATGCACGGCCGTCTCGGAAAATGCGTCCGCACCAAGAAACGTCGCGAGCGTTCCTGCAAAAATCAGGAAGGGAAACAGCGCCATCAGGCTCGACAGCGCAACATGGCTCGCCATCGCCCAACCGTCATCATCATTGTAATGACCGAGCGCATCAAAAAGGATGCGCTTTATGACAATGAACTTGCGAAGCATGAAACCGCCTACGTTGCGTCAGTTTGTTGAATATGGGAAGCCTCGGCCTGATTTGGCAAGCCATGGACCGCCGATTCCCGCAGGAATGCATTTATGAACGAACGCAAGACCATACTCATCACAGGCTGCTCGACCGGAATTGGCGCGTTTTGTACCCGCGCTTTGCGTGATGACGGCTGGCGTGTCTTTGCCACCGCCCGCACGGACGACGACATTACGGCGCTGAAATCCGATGGAATTGAGTGTTTCTTTCTTGATTACCGCGATCCCGTTTCAATCAAGCGCCTTGTCGCTGATGTGCTGGCGGCAACAGGCGGCACATTGGACGCGCTGTTCAACAATGGCGGTTACGCGCAGCCGGGCGCGGTCGAAGACCTGCCGATGGACGCGCTGCGCGAGCAGTTCGAGACCAACTTCTTTGGCTGGCACGATCTGACAAGGCAAATTCTTCCGGTCATGCGCCGCCAAGGTCATGGCAGGGTCATCTTCAACTCCTCCATTCTCGGCCTCGTCCCGCAAATGTGGCGCGGCGCGTACAACGCCTCCAAACACGCCCTCGAAGGCCTGATGGTAACCATGCGGATGGAACTGCAAGGTTCCAACATTCACCTCTCGCTCATCGAACCTGGTGCCATCCGCTCCAAGATCGCCGTCAACGCCGCCAAGATGGCCGACAAATATCTCGACATGACCCATTCCGCCCACAAGGTCGCCTACGAGAAGCGCCTTGCCCTGCTGCGCTCAGGTGGCAAAAAGGGCCCGAAGGCCGGACCGGATGCCGTCTACAAGGTTTTAAAGCATGCCCTTCTGTCCGCAAGACCCCGCCCGCACTATGTCGTGACTGCGCCGGCGAAAGCGGGCGTCATCCTGAAACGAATCCTTCCAGCCTCATGGCTTTACGCAATCATGGCCAAATGGTCGTAACGATAATCGCACCTTGAAAGTCCGCTCATGTCCACAGCTCTGAAAGTCCTCGCCTTTATAGTCATGCTCGGCGTCGTCGCGGCCCTCTTCGCGGGCCTGCGCAACATGATGAAGGGCGGCTCCGGCAACACCTCCAACAAGATGATGCAGTTGCGTGTCCTGCTCCAGGCGATCGCCGTCATCCTGATTGTCCTCATCATCTATTTCGGCCGTCCGAACTGAAAGTGCATCAATGGTCACCCTGAGCAAAATCTACACCCGCACCGGCGATGACGGCACCACCGGTCTGGTGGGAAAAGAGCGCCGCCTGAAATGCGATTTGCGCATAGACGCATACGGCACGGTGGACGAAGCCAATGCCACCGTCGGGATGGCCCGTCTGCACACATCGGACCACGCTCAGATCGACGCCATGCTGGCGCGCATTCAGAACGACCTGTTCGACGTCGGCGCAGACCTTGCAACCCCGCACACTGACGAGCCGCCGGAGTATGAACCCCTGCGCGCGGTCGCCTCGCAGGTGCTCTGGCTGGAACAATCCATCGACGCGCTCAACGCCTCGCTCAAACCGCTCAAGTCCTTCGTACTTCCCGGCGGCTCTCCGGCAGCCGCCGCGCTCCACATCGCCCGCACGGTGACCCGCCGCGCCGAACGGATCACGGTCGAGCTGGCGCAGAAGGAAACCGTCAATCCCGAAGCGGTGAAATACCTCAACCGCCTCTCGGATTTCCTGTTCGTTGCCTCGCGCAGTGTCAATGACAATGGAGCAAAAGACGTGTTATGGGTTCCCGGAGCCAACCGGTAATCTTGACGGGGACTGCGCATGTTCATACCGCTTCATGACAGCAACGGGCTCGAACACATCCGCTTCCAATATGTCACGGTTGGACTGATTGTCGCTAACGCGCTGATGTTTGTGGCTACCGTCCTTGGCGTCAACGAAGCGGCGTCAACCGCCAATGTCTATGGCCTTGGCTACATCCCGGCAGTCATGCACGACATCGTCGAGTTGGCCCCCGCAGACGTATTCGTTCCAGAGGATTGGACCTACATAACCTACGCCTTCCTCCACGCCGACATGTTCCATCTCGGCGGCAACATGCTGTTTCTCTGGGTGTTCGGTGACAATGTCGAAGACGCGCTTGGACATGTGAAATTTCTGATCTTCTATCTTGCATGCGCCATCGCCGGTGCTTGGCTGCACGGTGTGATCCTGCCCGACAGCGAGGCCCCGCTGATCGGCGCATCCGGTGCCATCGCCGGAGTTGTTGCCGCATATCTGCTTTTGCATCCGAAAGTGAAAGTCTGGGTACTGGTGCTGATGCGCATTCCGTTGCGCATTCCCGCCTGGATCCCGCTGATTTTGTGGGTTGGATTCCAGTTCGTGATGCTGGGCGTCCAGAGCGATGACCAAGTCTCCTGGCCCTGCCACGTCGGCGGCATTATCGCCGGTTCAATTTTGGTGCTGTTCTTGCGGCGCAAAGGCGTGCCGCTGTTTGACCGGCAATTGCAACCCGTTGTGTCCGGGAATTCAGCCGCCCCCGCTATCGTGACAGCACCAGCGAAATGGGGGCGGCCAGACTGAAATGCCGCACTTCAAATAGTTGACGTAAACGTCAATAATCACTAAGGAGCCGCAGTCCAGATTTGCAGATGGAATGTCGGCTTTTGGCTATCCACAATGGCCGTCAAACGGCTATGGCGAGACTTCCATGCCTCACGAAAGGTTTTGAGCAATGAAAATCCTTGTGCCCGTCAAGCGGGTTGTCGATTACAACGTCAAGATCCGCGTCAAGGCGGATGGCTCGGGCGTTGATCTGGCCAATGTCAAAATGTCGATGAATCCGTTCGACGAAATTGCCGTCGAAGAGGCGATCCGCCTGAAAGAGGCCGGCAAGGCGGATGAAATCATCGCCGTATCAGTCGGCCCACAGCAGGCACAAGAGACCATCCGCACCGCGCTCGCCATGGGCGCTGACCGTGGTATCCTCGTCAAGACCGACGACCTGACAGAACCGCTCACGGTCGCCAAAATCCTCAAGGGCATTGTCGAAGCTGAAGGCATTCAGCTCGTCATCTGCGGCAAGCAGGCCATCGACGACGATGCCAACCAGACCGGCCAGATGCTGTCAGCACTCCTCGGCTGGGCGCAGGGCACATTCGCATCCAAAGTCTCGCCCGAAGGCGGCACAATCTCCGTCACCCGCGAAGTGGACGGCGGCCTGCAGACGGTCGAGCTGAAAATGCCAGCGGTCGTCACCACCGACCTTCGGCTCAACCAGCCGCGCTATGCATCGCTGCCGAACATCATGAAGGCCAAGAAAAAGCCGCTCGATGAAAAGACGGCTGCAGATTATGGCGTCGACACCGCGCCGCGCCTCAAGGTCCTCAAAACCGTCGAGCCGTCAGGCCGCAAGGCTGGCGTCAAGGTCAAATCGGTTGCAGAACTGATCGACAAGCTGAAAAACGAAGCCGGCGTCCTCTAAGGCAAAGCGAAGGAACAAATCACATGACCATTCTCCTCATTGCCGAACACGACAATGCCCACCTCTCGGACCAGACCAACAAGGCGCTGACCGCCGCTGACCAAATGGGCAGCGACGTCCATGTGCTTGTCGCTGGCAAGGGCTGCAAAGCCGTCGCCGACGCTGCATCCAAACTCAGTGGCGTCAAGAAAGTGCTTTTGGCCGATGACGCCGCGCTCGAACAGCGCATAGCCGAGCCATTCGCCGCGCTGATCGTTTCGCTGAGCTCAGGCTACGATGCCATCGTCGCCGCCGCCACCACCACCGGAAAAAACGTCCTGCCGCGCGTCGCTGCCCTTCTCGATGTCATGCAGCTTTCCGACATCATCGCAGTGGACAGCGCCGACACATTCCAGCGCCCGATTTATGCCGGCAATGCCATCCAGACCGTGCAGTCCACAGACAAGATTAAAGTGATCACAGTGCGCACGGCAACCTTCGCCTCCACCGGCGAAGGCGGTTCAGCGCCGGTTGAAGCCGTTAAGGCAGCTGGCGATCCTGGCCTGTCGAAATACATCTCATCCGCCCTGTCCGGCAGCGACCGTCCGGAACTCACGTCAGCCAAGATCATCATCTCCGGCGGCCGTGCGCTCGGCTCAAACGAGAAATTCATGGCAGTCATCCTGCCGGTCGCAGACAAGCTCAATGCAGCCGTCGGTGCCTCCCGTGCCGCTGTGGATGCAGGCTACGCCCCCAACGACTGGCAGGTCGGCCAGACAGGCAAGGTCGTCGCCCCCGACCTCTACATCGCCTGCGGCATCTCCGGCGCAATCCAGCACCTTGCCGGCATGAAGGACTCAAAAGTAATCGTCGCCATCAACAAGGACGAAGAAGCCCCCATATTCCAGGTGGCGGATTATGGGCTGGTGGGCGATCTGTTCGAAATTTTGCCGGAGTTTGAGAAGGCGCTCTGATAGACATTGACTGGCGATCCAGTTTGATAGAGGCCGGGGTAGACGTTACGTCCCCCGGCCTTTACTGTGTGAGCCTCAATCCAACAATTGCGGAGACCGTAAGGTGGCGAACATCAAGACAGTAGGCGTGATCGGTGCGGGGCAAATGGGCTCTGGAATAACTCAGGTCTGCGCATTGGCCGGCATTGACGTCCTGTTGCACGACATCACGCCCGAACGTATCGAAAAGGGCATCAGCACTGTCGGCTCCGGCCTTGGCCGCCAAGTCACGTCCGGCAAAATCACCGAAGACGCCCGCAACGCCGCGCTCGGCCACGTCAAAGCCGCCAACTCTGTCACTGACCTCGGCGCGTGCGATCTGGTCATCGAAGCTGCCACCGAAGACGAAGCCACCAAGAAGAAGATTTTTGCCTCCGTCTGCCCGGTCCTGCGCCCCGATGCGATGCTGGCCACCAACACCTCGTCCATCTCCATCACGCGCCTCGCCGCCACCACCGACCGTCCGGAAAAGTTCATCGGCATTCATTTCATGAACCCGGTGCCGGTCATGAAGCTGGTCGAACTGGTGCGCGGCATCGCCACGGACGAATCCACATTTTCCTTCGCCAAGGAATTCGTCGGCAAGCTCGACAAGACCATCACAGTCGCCGAAGATTTCCCGGCCTTCATCGTCAACCGCATCCTGCTGCCGATGATCAACGAAGCCATCTACACGCTCTACGAAGGCGTCGGTTCGGTCGAGGCCATCGACACGGCCATGAAGCTCGGCGCCAACCACCCGATGGGTCCGCTGCAACTGGCTGATTTCATCGGCCTCGACACCTGCCTGTCAATCATGCAGGTGCTGCACGACGGCCTCGCCGATTCCAAATACCGCCCCTGCCCGCTGCTGGTGAAATATGTCGAAGCCGGCTGGCTCGGTCGCAAGGCTGGTCGCGGCTTCTACGACTATCGCGGCGAGCATCCCGTGCCGACGAGATAACGTTTGTTCACTCGCTTCGGGTCAACGTTTCGGCAATGCCAAATAATTTCAGTTGAAAATCATATCCGTTCTGATATAAAGACGACATGAAACCAGTCCGGTTCCTTGTCGATACGCTCAAATGCATTCGCAGCTTTCCGGACAAGGCTCGTAGCGATGCGGGTCACCAACTGAGAAATCTGCAACGCGGCAGTCAGCCGGACGATTTCAAACCAATTCCTGATATTGGCAAAGGCGTGGAGGAAATCAGGGTCTGGGACGAGATGGGCACATTTCGTATCATCTACACGGCAAGGCTGGCTGACGCGGTGTACGTCCTGCATGCCTTTCAGAAGAAGACGTAGGCAACTTCAAAGCATGATATAGACTTGGCCAAATCCCGTTTTTGCGACCTCATGAGGTGCCGGAAATGATCGAATACGAGAGCTTCGACAATGTCTGGGATGCCATCGCAGACACGCCGGAAGAGGCCGCGAACCTGACCGCCCGCTCTGATATAACGCACAAGCTCGTCGAGATCATCAAAGCGGGCGAATGGACGCAAGCCGAAGCCGCCAAGCGCTGTCATGTGACACAGCCGCGAATGAATGACTTGTTGCGCGGGCGGATTTCAAAATTCTCGCTCGACGCGCTCGTTAATATAGCAGCCGCGCTGGGGCAGAAAATTCATGTTGAACTGAAGGCGGCGTGACGCGTTTCTGCGCCCGCCAATTTAATCACCCAACCAGCGTCGCCTGCAACTTCTTCGTCGTCACATTGCGCCAAGCCAGTGTCAGCGCCGATTTCAGCAGCAACTCATCGGCCCCAGCCAGATAAACCTCGGTCCACCCTTGCGCACCCATCTTGTTGTTGAGCCGCGAAAACACTTCGGGCTCGGACGCCACGAGCATTTCCTGCTGCTCCGGCAAGAGTTTCAACACGCCGAGCCGATCATTCTTGAGTGTGGCAAATATCTTGTCATTGACGCGGAAATCCGGTGTGTCGAAGTGTGACTTCGCCTCCACCTCCGGCAGCGCCAGCGCAATCCGCCGTAGGTCATCACCATTCATGTTCCCGCGCTCTCCGTAGCCGTCTTGATTAAGTTCAAGGCATCGTCGCCGGCCCAATTTGCCGGTCCGTTCATCGCTGCGACCAGACAGCCGTCAGGCCCGATCAACATTGTCACCGGCAGGCCGAACGCCAGACCTTCCTTCTTTGCCGCATTGAACAGCGCCATCGTTGGCTCGGAATAATCTTTCAATGCCTTGATCCCGGTCTCCGCCAAAAACCTGACCCGTTTCCCGGCATCGCCTGCATCAACATTCACCGCAACCACTTCAAATCTCTCACTGCCAGCCTTCGCCTGCAGATGATCCAAAGCCGGCATTTCCTCCCGGCAAGGCACACACCATGTCGCCCACAGATTGACCAGCAGCGTCTTGCCCTTGAGCGACCCAACGCTCATCGGCTTGCCGTCCGGCCCGTTGAACGCCAGCGAAGAAAGCTGTCTGGAGGGGCTCGCCGGAATCATCGCGGCCACATCGCCAGTCGCCGCTTTTGCAACTTTGTCTTTCAAGGAGATATTAATAGCACATTCGCCGAGACTTGGCGACGCTTGCGCAAGCGTGTCTCCCGCATGGACAGACGGGCTGCCTTTCACGTATACCGCACCGGCACCGGCAACGACCCCAAGAAGCGCGGCAATGGCGAGCAGCTTCAAAGGTTTCATGCCGGATTTGTTTGGATTTGTCTCGGTCACGCAGTGATCTCCATTGGTGGAATATAAAGATGTCGGACAAGAAAACCAGCAATGAAATGTGGGGCGGGCGTTTCACCGCCGGTCCGGCTGCAATCATGGAGCAAATCAACGCGTCCATCGGCTTCGACCACAAGCTTTACCGGCAAGACATTGAAGGCTCCATCGCCCATTCGCAAATGCTCGTCCATCAAGGCATCATCTCGGCCGAAGACCAGAAAAGCATCGAGGCTGGTCTCAGCAAGGTTCTGGACGAAATTGAAACCGGGACCTTCGAATTTCGCCGCGACCGTGAGGACATCCACATGAATGTCGAGGCCCGCCTTGCCGAAATCGTCGGTCCCGCCGCCGGCCGCCTCCACACCGCCCGTTCGCGCAATGATCAGGTTGCCGTCGATTTCCGCATGTGGGTCCGCGCCCGCTGCGACCAGACGGTTCGCTCATTGAAAGCGCTGATCGAGACCCTGCTTGCAAAGGCTGAACTCCACGCAACGTCTGTCATGCCGGGCTTCACCCATCTCCAATCTGCCCAACCGGTCACCTTCGGCCACCACTTGATGGCCTATGTAGAGATGTTCGGCCGCGACCTGTCGCGCTTTGCCGATGCCCGCGAGCGGATGAACGAATGCCCGCTCGGCGCAGCCGCGCTTGCAGGCACCGGCTTCCCTATTGACCGCCATATGACCGCGCAAAAGCTCGGCTTTCGCGAGCCGACCCGCAACTCCATAGACACCGTCTCCGACCGCGACTTCGCGCTGGAGTTCCTCGCCTCAGCCTCGATCACTGCCACGCACCTGTCGCGATTGGCCGAGGAAATCGTCCTTTGGTCCACGCCGCAATTCGGCTTCATCCGCCTGTCAGACTCGTTTTCCACCGGCTCGTCAATCATGCCGCAGAAGAAAAACCCGGATGCCGCAGAGCTCGTCCGCGCCAAGACAGGCCGCATCAACGGCCATCTCATCGGCCTGCTCACCGTCATGAAAGGCCTGCCGCTCGCCTATTCCAAAGACATGCAAGAGGACAAGGAGGCCGTGTTCGACTCAGCCGAATCGCTCGAACTCGGCCTTGCCGCCATGACTGGCATGGTCACTGATATGGAAATCCGCACCGCGAATATGAAGAAGGCAGCAGGCTCCGGCTTCTCAACCGCCACCGATCTCGCCGACTGGCTGGTCCGCATCGTCGGCATCCCGTTCCGCGAGGCCCATCATGTCACCGGCTGTGCAGTCGCCCTGGCCGAAGAGCAGAATGTCGCGCTGGAAAAACTTAAACTCGCCGACCTGCAATCCATCCACCCGCAGATCACCGACGCCGTCTTCGGTGTCCTCAGCGTCGAAAAATCCGTCCGCAGCCGCACCTCCTTCGGGGGAACCGCCCCGGCGCAGGTGAAGAAGCAGATCGCCTATTGGAAAAAGCGCATCGCCAAGCTGAAGGCTTAATTTTCTTGCGCCTGATCACCAATGTGTATAAAATCAAAATTCATACACATTGAGGCCATCATGCGCACCAACATCGAAATCGACGAAAATCTCATGGCCGAAGCCATGAAAGCCATGGGCACAAAGACCAAACGTGAAACCGTGGAGAAGGCGCTTGAGGCGCAGATTGCGATTAAGCGACAGCTGGGCATGCTCAAGTTCAAGGGCAAGGTGGAATGGGAAGGCGATCTCGACCGGCTGCGTGAAAGATGAGCATACTTGTCGATACGAGCGTTTGGATCGACTTTCTGCAGGGAGTGGACGCCACACACGCAAGTTTGCTTGAGCGAGCAATTTCGACACGCGAAATCCTGATACCGGACGTGGCTTTGGTTGAGATATTGGTGGGTGTCCGAAGCGAAAAAATCGCGGAGCAAATTCAGCAAGAGCTCAAGGATTTTACGGTTATCAACATCGCAAGTCGGGCCTTGGCGGTAGGTGCAGCGCGGAACTACAGGCTGTTGCGATCCAAAGGCATTACGATCCGGAGCACAATTGATCTCCTGATCGGCACTTGGTGCATTGAAAAAGACATTCCGCTGCTTCACAACGACAGAGACTACAGCTTTATGGAAGAACACCTTGGGCTCAGAAATGCGAAGCCGGACTTGCTTAACTAGAAGCGCGCGGGCAGAGTTACCCCGCGCGGAATGATGAAAATTCAGGTAAAAAATGAAACACGCTCTAATCTCCATCTTGGCCGTCGTAATTGTGACCGCCTCGCTTTCCGCCTGTGGTCGCCGTGGCCCGCTGGAAGCGCCATCCGCCGCTGCCAATCCATCATCTTCGACGGACGAAAAAGCGCCGCAAGTCGAAGACAAGCCGTTCATCCTCGATGGCCTCATCAAGTAGCCGCCCCAAGCTCAGGCACCTCCCGTGAACCATTTCAATTATCGCGATGGCGTGCTGCACGCCGAAGACGTGCCCGTCCCGGCCATTGCTACTGCTGTCGGCACGCCGTTCTATCTCTATTCGACGGCCACGCTGGAGCGTCACTTCCGCGTCTTCTCCGATGGCCTCAAAGGCCTCGACGCACTCGTCTGCTACGCAATGAAGGCCAACTCCAATCAGGCCGTCCTCAAGACACTCGCCAAGCTCGGCGCAGGCGCGGATGTCGTCTCCGAAGGTGAACTGCGCCGCGCGCTGGCCGCAGGCATTCCACCTTCCAAAATCGTCTTCTCCGGCGTCGGCAAGACCGCGCGCGAGATGGATTTCGCGCTCGCAGCCAACATCCATTGCTTCAACGTAGAATCCCGCCCCGAGCTCGAGCTTCTCTCCGCCCGCGCAATCGCCGCTGGCAAGATCGCGCCGGTGTCGATCCGCATCAATCCGGACGTCGATGCGCGCACCCACAAGAAAATCTCGACCGGCAAAAAGGAAAACAAGTTCGGCATCCCTTACGACGAGGCCCGCCAGGCTTACGCCCGCGCCTCCGACCTTGCGGGCGTCAAGGCGGTCGGCATCGACATGCACATCGGCAGCCAGATCATAGACCTTGAACCGTTCGATGAAGCCATCAAACTGCTCACGGCACTGGCGCTGACGTTGCGCGAGGACGGTCATGAAATCAGACATATCGATTTCGGCGGCGGTCTCGGCATCCCCTACCGCATGGACAATGACCCGCCGCCATTGCCTGAATCCTATGGCGACATCGTGCGCAAACACGCCTCGGTAACAGGCCTCAAAGTCATCTGCGAACCCGGCCGCCTCATTGTCGGCAATGCCGGTGTGCTGATTACGTCAGTGCTCTATGTGAAGGGCGGCGATCACAAGAATTTCGTCATCGTCGATGCGGCGATGAATGATCTCATCCGCCCGACCCTTTACGAGGCCCACCACGACATCCATCCCGTCATCGAACCAAACATCAACGCCCCGCGCATCACCGCCGACATTGTCGGACCGGTCTGCGAAACCGGCGACTATCTGGCGCTCGACCGCGAAATGGAACTGCCGGAACAGGGTGACCTCTTGTCAGTCAGTTCCGCCGGTGCCTACGGCGCGGTACAGGCAGGAACCTACAACACGCGGCTCTTGGTTCCGGAAGTTCTGGTCAACGGCAACAAATATCACGTCATTCGCCCAAGACAGAGCTACGAGGACCTGATCGGTCTCGATTCGGTGCCGGACTGGCTGTGAAGTCATAGACAGCTCACTTCATTTGCACTTCAAAAGAGCAATGCATGACACATTCGAAACTGCCTACTCCGCCAGCCTGAACTCCATATACACGTTCCGCTGCAAGATCGAGTGGTTGTCATCAGACGCCAGTGAAATCATCGTCGCCCCATCGGCGCGCTTCCAGACATCAAGGCATTCCATGTTGTCGATCTGGTAGGCCATGTCTGCCGTAAACACCACTTCGCCATCGACGGTCGCACCGGGCTTGATGTCTGCGCCAGCGATACGGCGGATCCGCATGGCAACGCCCGAGGCCATCGAGAAGCTCCGCTCCAGCAACAAAAGATCGCCGTTGGGAAGAAAGTCGCCATCCGAGATATCAGAATCGCCATTGCGCTTGACGTAGAAGATGCCTTCCTGCGGTCCGTCCATGACAGCAGCGAAAATATCTCCGGCCTTGTTCAAGCTCTTTTCGGTCACAGCAACGCGCGCGCCTTGAAGCGGGCTCTCGGCAGGTGCTTTGGCCAAGGTCTCAAAGCCCCGGTTGTTGCGCAGTTCGCGCGCAGGAACGGGCAGCTTTTCGCTAGTTGCATCGAACCTCAGCGTCTGTCGGTTGAGCGTGCCGGTGGCGATGCGGTGGTTGCGCTCGAAAGAGACAGTGACTGTGTCGCCATTAACCAACAATCCTTCCGCATCAGTGTCCCATTTTTCGGAGGTGGCGTCGCCATTTGCATCCTGCATTTCAACGATGCGAACCTGATCGAACGAGGCCGGACGACCTTTCGCATCCCGGCCAATGGTGGCGGACATCCAGAAGCCGTTATCAGAGACGGCGAGCAACGAACCGCCTGGCTCAGTGAATCGCAGACCCGACAATGAGCCAAAATCGCGGTTGGCAGATGTCAACTCCAGACCGCCGTTGAATTCCAGCGGGCCAAAGCGGGTTTCGTTCGAGCCAATTCGAAAACTGTCAATGACGCGGCTGCTGACCTGAATGTCTTCGGCAACTGCCGGAGCACAAGTCAGCAGCATGGAAAAGAGGAACCCTGATAGTTTCATCACTTAACGGAGCCTGCGACGCGGCTGGCCGGCCGGTGGTCGTTTAGCTTTGGATTGTTCCTCAGCAAACAGCTCAGCCAGTTGCTCGGTCATGGCACCGGCAAGTTCCTCAGCATCAACGATGGTGACGGCCTTGCGATAATAGCGCGTCACGTCATGGCCGATACCGATGGCGATCAGCTCAACCGGCGAGCGGGTTTCGATCATCTCGATGGCCGCGCGCAGGTGCCGCTCCAGATAATTGCCCGGATTGACCGACAGGGTCGAGTCGTCCACCGGCGCGCCGTCGGAGATCATCATCAGTATCTTGCGCTGTTCGGGACGGGCGGCGATGCGATTGTGCGCCCACAGTAGCGCCTCTCCGTCGATGTTTTCCTTGAGCAGGCCCTCGCGCATCATCAGGCCGAGATTGCGCTTGGCGCGCCGCCATGGCTGGTCAGCGGACTTGTAGATGATGTGGCGAAGGTCGTTGAGGCGTCCGGGCGTGGCAGGCTTGCCCGAATGCAGCCACTTCTCGCGCGCCATGCCGCCCTTCCACGCCTTGGTGGTAAAACCCAGAATTTCGACCTTGACACCGCAACGCTCCAAGGTGCGGGCAAGAATGTCGGCGCAGGTCGCCGCAACAGTAATAGGCCGTCCGCGCATGGATCCGGAATTGTCTATGACCAGTGTCACCACCGTATCGCGGAAATCCGTGTCGCGTTCGCGCTTGAACGACAGTGGCTGCATCGGATCAATGACAATACGTGTGAGCCGCGATGGATCAAGATAGCCCTCTTCGAGATCAAATTCCCAGGCACGGTTCTGCTGCGCCAACAAGCGACGCTGCAGCCGGTTGGCAAGCCGGCCGACAACACCGGAGAGATTGTTGAGTTGTTTGTCGAGAAATGCCCGCAGCCGGTCAAGCTCCGCCTCGTCACAGAGCTGGTCGGCAGTGACCTCCTCGTCAAACTCGCGGGTGAAAACCTTGTAGTCGAACTCCGGCGGCAGGTTCGTCCATGGCAATTCTGCGCGGCGGGTTTCGCCGGGTGTTTCAGCATCGGCATCATCGTCGGAATAATCTTCTGCGGTCGTCTCCGCGCCTTCGGTGGATTCGGACTCCTGTTGGTCATCAGATGGCTGGCTGTCTTCGGCGGGCGATTCTTCCGCACCCGAATCACCCTCGTCGCTCTGCTGCGATTCTTCGCCCGAGCGTGGCTGTTCTTCGTCTGCAGACGATTCCTCGCTCTCGGACGGGTCTTCCTCGGTGTATTCGTCGGCCATCTCCATCGACACCAGCATGTCGCGCACCACGCGCGCGAAATTCTGCTGGTTGGATAGCGTGGCATCAAGCGCCGCGAATCGCTCGCCGCCGCGCTCGGTAATGAAATCGCGCCACAGGTTGACGACTGATTGCGCCGACGGCGGTACCGGTTTGCCGGTCAGCTTCTCGCGAACCACGAGGGCCAGCGCCTCTTCAAGCGGGGCGTCAGCCTTTTCACGGATGTCGGCAAAACGCGCCTTGGCATATTTGTCTTCCAGCATCACCGAAATGTTGTCGGCAACACCGGCCATGGCGCGCGAACCGATGCTCTCGCAGCGCGCCTGCTCGACAGCGTCAAAGATCGCTCGCGCCTTTTGGCCTTCAGGGGCAAGCTGGTTATGAATCTTGGCGTCATGGCAGGCGCGGCGCAGCGCCATCGAATCACCAAGCCCGCGCGTGATGGCGATCTCTTCTCGCGTCGGCTTCTTGGTGAATTCCGGAAGCCGGGCGCGGTTGCCCGAAAGCGCCGGCTTCTCGTTGGCAAACACCACCTCCAGCTCCCCATCCGCCGCAATTGCGCGGACAGTGACCTTCATCGCCACGCGCAACGGGTCGAGGTCAAGGAGACCTTTTGCTTTGTCGCGGGATTGGGAGGATGGGGCCATGGTTAGAGGGTGCCTCTCTGGGAGGTCTCGGCGCTGCCCCTCATCCGGCCGTTGGCCACCTTCTCCCCGCAAGTGGCGGGGAGAAGGGGAATGCCGCCGTGTGTGATTATCCCCTTCTCCCAGGCCCTTGCGGGGCGTAGGTGGCCAACGGCCGGATGAGGGGCCGCGCCGAGACCACCCAG
>JANPEK010000188.1:0-11352 GCA_031422915.1 Phyllobacteriaceae bacterium
CGATAGCAATCACAAAGCCCCAGCCGCCCGCCTGACCGGGGAAATAGTAAAGCAGCCCCGCTGCTGGCGCGAGGAACAGCAGGAACACGGCGAGCGAGACGATCCACATGAACACCGACAGCCAGATGGCATTCTTCACCATCGTCTTGCCGTTCTGCGCATAGAGCACGATGCCTGTGCGCGCGCTGGCCCATGGATTGGTGCTGCCTGTCTTGATCGCGTAGCCAAGCACGATTTCATCAACAAAGGTCAGCGACATGCGGATGATCGTGTTGAGGAAACTGACGAGCGTGCTGAGGCCGGGAATCGGCAGGAAATTGGCAACGCCGCCAGTCAGGCCTGTGATCGCGCCGATGACGCCCTTGACCAGCTGATCGACCGCAAACAGCACGTTGGTCTCGACAAACCGCTCGGTGACCACGGCCTTGGCATGGTCGATTTGGCTGCGGCCCATCGGCAAGTCCTTGCCCTGCAGCAGTTCAACTATCACGGCGATATGCCCCGCCTTGACGACATAGAGCACATATTCGCGGATCCAGTAGACGATGACCGATACCAGCCCGAACCCGATCACCGCACCCCAGACGGCAAATGTCCCTTGCGCATCCGGATCAGACGACACGCGCCCGACGCCATAACCGATCGCCCCGCCGGTGCCGGTCGCGAAGATGTAGGCAATGGTGATGCCGAAAAACACGAGCATCCGGAACAGGATGAACGGCATCGTCTTCATCATGATGCCGAGCGTCTTGGAAATCGAAAAATCCCACATGAGCAAAGTCTCCGCGCGATGCGCGCCCCGCTGCCGGGTTTAGCGGAGAATGGGATACGCGGCAACGGCGCTGGGTTGATGACATTGGGTTGATGACATTGTTGACAACGGGCATAGAGTGATGACATGATTGTCAACATGAAGGCAAGGCTGATTCAGCGGAGGAAGTTGACTTTGCCGGACGGCGGCACGGTCGAGTATGTAATTTGGAAACTTCCTCATCCGGTGATGGGAAGCCATCACCAATATAAATACCGTCTGTATTTTGGCAAGGACGGCATAAGGATTGTAGGCTTTGACAATGAGCGTGGCAAAGGAGACCATTGCCATCTTGATGGCCAGAAATTTCCCTACCAGTTCACAAATGTGGACGATCTGCTGAACGACTTTTTCGGCGAAATTGAACGGAGGCTGGACAAATGACGCAAGCGCTTATCGAGGTTCGCAGCGACACCAAGTCCGTGCTGAAAGAAATGCGCAGCGATTTCAAGGACGCATGGAATACCGGCGTGACGTCAGAACCTGTGACAAGAATCACATTCAGCACGCTCGTGCAGATGTTTTCCATCTTCAGCGCAAAGCGCTGGGAACTTATCGAACAATTGCAAAAGATCGGCCCGTCCAGCATCCGTGGCCTGACCCGTGCGCTCGGCCGCGATGTGCGGCGGGTGCATGATGATGTCATGGTGCTGATCGAATGGGGCATTGTCGAAAAAAACGAAGACGGCAAGGTGTTCGTGCCGTTTGATGTCATTCATATTGGTGTAGATATTCGGGCTGCGGCTTAAGGGCTACAAAATCTCCGTCCCGGCAATCGCAATGCCAAATCCGTCGAGCCCGACATAATGCCGCTCGCGCGACGCCAGCAGCAAGATTGACGTTACGCCCAAATCCTTGAGTATCTGCGCACCAAGGCCAATTTCGCGCCACTCATTTTCACGCACCCTGGCTTCACTATGCGCCTCGCCCTGCTCTGGGCGACTGCGGGTCTGGTGGCCGACGCCAACTGAGCCCTCGCGCAGATAGACAATCACACCGCGCTTGTTTGCGCCCATATCACGCATGATTTCTGTCAGCGCTGCACCAGTTCCGAACACATCCTTGGCAACATTTTCCGGATGCAGCCGCACCGGCACATTCTCGCCGTCTCTGATATCGCCGAACACGATGGCAAGATGCTGCATCGGATCCCACGGAAGCGAATAGGCATGCGCTTCCGCCGTGCCGCCTTCGGTCTCGATCAGGAATGAATCGACCCGCGTGATCAGCGTTTCCTTGCGCTGGCGATAAGCGATGAGGTCCGCGACTGTCACTTGTCTGAGACCATTTTTCTCCGCAAACGCTTTGACTTGCGGCCCGCGCATCACCGAACCATCGTCGTTAACCAGCTCGCAAATCACACCAATCGGCGGCAATTTGGCTAGCTTGCACAAGTCCACCGCCGCCTCCGTATGGCCAGAGCGCATCAGCACCCCGCCCTCGCGCGCGATAAGCGGGAAGATGTGGCCGGGCCGCACGAAATCCGAAGCTCCTGAGTTGGGATTGGCAAGTCCGCGCGCCGTCAGAGTCCGGTCTTCGGCGGAAATGCCGGTGGTCGTGCCATGCTTGTAGTCGACGGAGACGGTGAACGCCGTCGTGTGGGCGGAATCATTGTCGGCCACCATCGGCGAGAGATTTAAGCGCTTGGCCTCCTCGCGCGGCATCGGCGTGCAGACAATCCCTGACGTGTGCCGCACGATGAAGCCCATCTTCTCCGGCGTGCAATGAACAGCAGCGACTATCAGGTCGCCTTCATTCTCGCGACCATCGTCGTCCATGACGACAACGATTTCACCACGTTCAAAGGCGCGGATGGCTTCAACGACCATTTTCTGATCATAAGGCATCGGAATAACCGCAAGAGGGGAGTAAGGCAGTAGGGCAGTAGGGCAAAGTATGTTTCTCCGGCTATTTGATCTGTCGGCCTTCATCAAGCTTTCGAACCAGAAGCCTGATCAATTTACCAATGCTTTCGCATTTACGCATGTGCGGCTCGACCCGCTCTTTGGTCTCGATATCAACACGGACAGCCACCTGAAGGAGGGTCTCCAGTTCCTTTAGCGAGCCTTGGGCAATCCGCAAAAAGTTTTGATAGCTAGCCCGGCTTTCACGTCCGTAACCCTCAGCAATGTTGGCAGGCACGGAAACCGACGCACGTCTGATTTGAGAGGTTAGTCCATAAGCTTCATCCTTGGGCCAAGTCTTGGTCAAAGCATAGGTTTCCGCAACCAAATCCATCGCTTGCTGCCAGATCAACAAATCCCGATAGGATTCGATTTTCCCCACCATCCGTGAATCCGATCCCTTACTGCCCTACTGCCCTACTGCCATACTCCCCTAACCGTGTCCGGTCTGGCCGCGATGGCGCAAATGATGGTCTGCGATGGCGCAGGCTACCATGGCCTCTCCAATCGGCACTGCCCTGATGCCGACACACGGGTCATGGCGGCCCTTGGTGATCACGTCGACCTCGTTGCCATCCGCGTCAATCGAGCGTCGGGGAATGAGAAGTGACGAGGTTGGCTTGACAGCGAAGCGAGCGACAACCTGCTGGCCGGTCGAAATACCGCCCAGAATGCCGCCCGCATGGTTGGAGAGGAACACCGGTCTGCCATCAGCGCCCATCCGCATCTCGTCTGCATTGTCAACGCCGGTCAGCTCCGCCGCAACAAAACCGTCGCCAATTTCGACGCCTTTGACCGCATTGATCGACATCAGATTGCCGGCGATATCCTGATCGAGCTTGCCATAGACCGGCGCGCCAAGGCCGACCGGAACGCCATCGGCAACCACCTCAATCACCGCGCCAATCGACGAGCCTTCCTTGCGGATGCCATCAAGATAGGCGGCGAAAGCATCGACACTTGCGGCATCCGGCGAGAAGAACGGGTTGTTGTCCACCTCCGCCCAGTCCCAGCGGCTGCGGACAATTTTCAGCGTGCCCATCTGGATCAGCGCGGCGCGAACTTGCATTCCCGGCACAATCTTGCGGGCAATCGCTCCCGCCGCCACCCGCGCCGCTGTCTCGCGGGCCGAAGAGCGCCCGCCGCCACGGTAATCGCGAATGCCGTATTTGGCGTCATAAACATAATCGGCATGGCCCGGCCGGTAGCGCTTGGCGATATCGCCGTAATCCTTGGAACGCTGGTCCGTGTTCTCGATTAGCATTGAAATAGGGGTTCCGGTCGCAACCATGGTCACGCCATCGTCCTTCAGCATCACGCCGGACAGCACCTTCACCTCGTCCGCCTCGCGCCGTTGCGTGGTGAATTTCGACTGACCGGGCTTGCGCTTGTCCAGATAGTGCTGGATTTCCGCCAAGGTGAACTCGATTCCCGGAGGGCAACCGTCCACCACACAGCCCAATGCCGGACCATGGCTCTCACCCCAGGTCGTAACCCGGAACATGTGGCCGAACGTGTTATGCGACATCGGATTCTGCTTTCTTGTGACGTGGCACGTCTTATTTGCCTTAACCCTCTCGTGTCAAACAGTGCCCGATCCAAAAAACACCTTGGTCTGGCACTTCTTTTGACACATTCCTGTTGTGTAAGACGCTCCAACATCTACCCTATAAACCACGACGGCAAGCATGTCGGTCTGAGAGGAAAAACAATGAAGAAACTGGCTTTTTTGATCGCAGCATTGCTGTTCGCTCTGCCGCATACTGCGCAGGCTGACGACGCCACGGGCAAGATCGTCTCCATCGACGAGAACGATCAATCGCTGAAACTTGATGACGGCAACGTCTACAAACTGCCCGGTGAATTCGACTATTCTGTCATCGCGCCGGACATGAAGGTGATGGTTGTCTACGATATCTCCGGCGAAGACAAGATCGTCACCGATATTGAGAAGGCTGATTGAGCCTGCCAATCCCGTGATGAGAAACCAGGCGGCCACTGTGCCGCCTTTTTCATATCTATTTGACGTCAAGTTCTACTTTGCGGTTCAAAACCCTGTCTGCCGGCCCGTTAATGTAACTTGGATAGGAAAACACCGCTGTGCCTGCATCCGGTCCTCGATAACCCGCCTTGGGCTGGTAATAGATCAGATAGGCCTTCATCATTTTGCCGTTGCACGGGCCCTTCTTGTTGATTTTCGCCGATTGCCACTTGGCACTCAACGTTCCATGTGCCGGTTGCTTGAACGTGACTTTAGGCTTGGGACCGTCGGTACAGGTTTCGGTTTGAAACAGGCTGAAGCTACCGATCGAGCTGGTGCGCCCAGCTGGCACCTTGATGACTTCGGCGACCGCAAAAGTTGACGTCATTGCGACGATTGCACTGGCAATTACTGATACTATGGTTGAGCGTCTCATAAACCGTTCCCTGCTTTTAGCAGATAATAGACAACCAGTTCGGGAATAATCAACTGAATTGTAATTGTGCATGGACCAGATGCGTGGACGTCACAGGGCTGCAGTTTTCTCCCCATCTCTCACCGGCCAAGCAAAAGGCGGCTTTTCAGCCGCCTTCCTAATTCGCGTCAGTTCTGCATTAGAACGACCGTTGGAAACGGACGATGCCGCCAAACTTGCCGCTCGCAGCGCCCTTGTCGGTGTAGTCAACTTCCGTGGTGACTTTGAAACCCGGAACGACTTCGTAAACAACGTTTGCCGCAACAGCGAACGTCTTGGCTTCATCATAGGCCAATTGCAGATTGAGGCCGACCTTGTCGGAAGCCTTGACCGATGCGCCGCCCCAGATTGCCCAGTTCCCGCCCCAAGGCTTGAAGCGCGACGTGCCGGTATCATCAGTACCGTAGCCACCCATAACGAACACCGAGAACTTGCCAAACTTGGCATCAGCACGAAGTTTGCCGCCGATCTCTTCTTTGGATTCGTCGTAACCGACAACGCCGGTGAGGCCAAAGTCGCCAACGGTATATTTGGCACCGGCGACTACGTCAGGAACATAGCCTTCACCAGTCGCGTTGTCGTCTTCAAGTGACAGGATCGCAGAGAAGCCGCTGCTGCCAGTGAAAGTGTAGCTGATGAGTGTGGTGTCAAACGGTCCGTATGACACTTCGTCGTCATAGATCACGGATCCGGCATAGCCCGTCCATGTCGTGAACGCGGACTCGTCTTTGCCGATGCGCAAACCGCCGAGTTCGATATAGGCAAAGTTAAGCGAGGGGTTCGCATTCGTTCCCTCATCGCCATCACCATCAGTGTTATAGTTGAAGCGGGTTTCTGCGTATGTGGTCAGCGTACCAAGGTCGGTGTCGGCCTTGGTTGTGAAGCGCAGCGAGAGACGGGCCCTCTTCCTGAAAGCATCGCCATTACCGTCCTTGAGCAACGGCCCGGCACCATCCGGGTCAGTGTCAAAGCCCTTGAGGTCGCCAAAGCTGACGTCATAACGGACATAGCCGCTGATCTTCAGGCAGGTTTCAGTTCCCGGGATGTAAAAGTAGCCGGAACCATAAGCGTCGCAAACGCGGACGTATTCGACGGCTTCCGGTTCAGCAACGACGGCGTCGGCCGCGCGGGCACCGGAAACGGCAACCAAGGCTGCCGCGGAGCCGATGAGAAGGCTCTTAATGTTCATGTTTGATAACTCCGTTTGATGTCTCTTTTGTTCAAGAGGCATGCAGACCGCTGGAGAACAGCCCGTCACCCCACCATTCCATTGGCAGTGGCATATGTCACAATCAATTCAATCGCACGATTTGCGTGTGCAAAAACGGAGAATCAAATAGCTATGTATCTGAATTATCACAGTATTTTAGCTAACTAAATTGTGCACTTGTCATAAAAATGTCAGAATAGTTTCACAAATATCAACCCTTGATTGGTTGCGCCCGACTGGCTGAGACCCTTCGGTTTCACGATTCAACCGCAAGTGTGAAACTGTGATTGCATGGCAAAATTAGACGCGCTGGTTTCACAGCATAATGTTCATGCCGCCAGAGCAAGTGGCTCAGCTAAAGTCAAAGCGCTCTGGTAACGACGCATTTGAAAGCGTTGGTCAAAACCAATCCAGTTTGCCACCTTGAAGCCGCAACACCTGATCCTGCGGCACCGCCAGCCTCGACGCCTTCTCGCGGTCCAACCCTTCGACAAGATGAATGAGGCTGCGCACCACGCCGCCATGCGTCACGCACACGGTCGGGACCTTCACCGTCTCAAGCCACTGTGCGAATCTACGTGCCAGGATGTCATAATTTTCAGCATCCGCGCCGGGCGGGATGAAGTTCCATTTGTCACGGTGCCGCGCCTCGAGCAGTTCTGGATGCACCATGGATATTTCGGCCAGCGTAAAGCCTTGCCAATCGCCAAAGTGTACTTCCATTAACCTTTCATCCAGAAGATAGTCGCCCTTTGTCAAACCCATGCCTGTGCGGATGCGCTCCATCGTCTCACGGGTACGCCGGAGAGGGCTCGCGATAAAGTCAAAACCTGCGGGGTCGGGAATGAGCGCCTTGAGCTTTATACCATTGGCATCAGCCTGGCCTTTGCCGGTCTCGTTCAGATCCGTATCAAATTGCCCCTGAACTCGCCCTTCGACGTTCCAGGCCGTTTCACCATGGCGGCAAAACCAGATCAGTGGCAGGGTTGACCAATCCAAGATAGGGACCTGCTCAGTCGTTGTCCTTGGTGATGTCGGGCGCATCAACCGCCTTCATGCCGACCACATGGTAGCCGCTGTCAACGTGCATGACTTCGCCGGTTACAGCTCGTCCAAGGTCGGAAAGCAGAAACAAGGCAGAATCGCCGACTTCCTCAATGGTCACCGTGCGCTTCAGCGGCGAGTTATACTCGTTCCACTTCAGGATATAACGGAAGTCGCCGATGCCCGATGCCGCAAGCGTCTTGATCGGCCCGGCGGAAATCGCATTGACGCGTATGCCCTTGCCGCCAAGATCGACAGCCAGATAGCGCACGGATGCTTCAAGAGCCGCCTTGGCAACGCCCATCACATTGTAATGCGGCATCACCTTTTCCGCGCCATAATAGGTAAGCGTCAGCATTGAACCGCCGTCAGACATCAAAGTTTCCGCAGCCTTGGCCACTGCCGTGAACGAATAGACCGATATGTCCATCGTCATCAGGAAATTGTCGCGGCTGGTCTCGACATAACGGCCTGTCAGCTCGTCCTTGTTTGAATAGCCGATTGCATGAACCAGAAAGTCGATCTTGCCCCATTTTTCCCGCACGTTTGCAAACACGGCATCGATGGTGGACTGATCCGACACATCGCAGTGGCCGGCCACAAAGCCACCCAGCTCGGCAGCAAGTGGCTCGACCCGCTTCTTCAAGGCATCGCCTTGATAGGTCAGCGCAATTTCCGCGCCATGATCGGCAAGTGACTTGGCAATGCCCCACGCAATCGAGCGGTTGTTGGCAAGGCCCATGATCAGGCCGCGTTTTCCGGCCATCAACCCTTTGGCACTGGTCATGCGCGATACTCCAAGATGCGATGAAAAAGATGCAATGAAAGCAACTTTGTCGCCTATCGCATACGAAGCGGTTGCCTTCAAGCCAAACGGCCGTCAATGCGTCGGCTATCGTGTTATGGCAGCGACTTTACCAGCGCTTCCAACGCCGCATCCGGCGCATCTGGCAGCATGATCCGCACATGCACCAACAGGTCGCCATGTGAACCGTCTTTCTTGAGCATGCCTTTACCGCGCAGGCGCAACACCTTGTCAGACGACGACCATGCGGGAACCGCAATCGCAATCTTGCCGCTTAGCGTGCGCACCGGTGCTTTTGTCCCCATTACCGCATCCTTGAGCGGCACCGGAAGTTCGACGTGCAAGTCCTTGCCGTCGAGCCGGAAATCGGCGTGCTGGCGCAGCCGGACCGTCGCAATTGCATCACCGCGCCCGTTTGACCCCTGCCCTTTCAGACGTATTTGCTGGCCATCCTCAACGCCCTTCGGCAGGCTGACGCCAAGCAAACGGCCGTCTGGAAGCCGCGCATCCACCCTTTCGGCAGAATACGCCTCTTCCAGCGTCACCGGCAGATCGAAGGCCAAATCCTGCTGCGGCGGCTGTTGCCGCCCGCGCGCGCCGCCGCCAAACATCTCTTTCAAAATATCCTCGGCACCGCCAAACCCGCCCGGTTGCCTGAATTCAAACCCGCCCGGACGGCCGCCGCCGCCGGCATTACGAAAACCTGCAAACGGATCGCCGCCGGTGCCGCCGCCTGGGAAGCCTTGAAACTTCGGCTTGCCGTCGCCGTCGATTTCACCGCCGTCAAACTGCTTGCGGCGCACCTTGTCGCCAACAATTTCATACGCCTGATTGGCCTCGGCAAACCGCTCCTTGGCTTTCGGATCATCCGGATTTCCGTCCGGATGGTACTTCTTTGCCAAACGCCGGAACGCCGTCTTGATATCGGTTTCGCTCGCACCTTTTGCGACGCCGAGCACCTGATAGGGATCGCGCATCACCTGTCCTCAATTTTGATGAAGGCCCGATGGGGCCAGATTCGCCACCTATATGCGGCTTTGTGCGGGATTTTTAAAGGCCTGAAACCCTACAACGCGGCGAACGCCTGCATGAACCATTGCCCGTCTGCGCCTTGGCAGGCGTTGCCATGATACAAAGAGACACCCTCGAAACTCTCGCGGCTGGTTTCAAACTTCCGGCAAATGATCCCGTCTTTTTCGCTTTCGCTGATTTGATTGACAGTCCCGCGGCTGCCGGTGTCACGGTTGGCCCACAGCAGCGGTACACCGCCGGACATGTCAAGATTGGCCGCCGATATCGCGTTGCGCACAGTGTTTGCATCTGAATTTTGTGTGGAATCAACCACTTCCGTTTGCTCAACTGAGCCAGTGACAAGCGCCGGATCAGCGTCAACCTTCGACAAGCCACCCGCAGAACCACAGGCAACAAGCGGCAGTGCAGCCATCAAAACGGTCAACAGGCGCTGGAAATATCGGCGCAATGGTCTATGTCTCCCCACACGGCAGCAAACTTAAGCTGTCGCGAAAGGGCATCATGAGCGAGACCGGGTTAACGAACGGTGACTTTACTGAAAGCAGCGAGCCACACACCCTTTTTGAGGAATGGCTTGCCGAAGCAACCAAGTCTGAACCCAATGATCCGAACGGCATGGCCTTGGCGACCGTCGATCCCGACGGCCTTCCCAACGTGCGGATGGTGCTGCTCAAGGGCCACGACACCCGGGGTTTCGTTTTTTACACCAATTTTGAAAGCGCCAAGGGTCGCGAGGTTCTCGCGTCGATGAAAGCCGGTCTTCTGTTCCACTGGAAGTCGCTGCGCCGCCAGGTCCGCATCCGGGGCATTGTCGAGGTCGTCTCTGATGCCGAGGCCGACGATTATTATACATCCCGCCCCCGCCTCAGCCGCATCGGCGCGTGGGCATCCAAACAATCGCGCCCGCTGGAAAGCCGCTTTGCGCTCGAACAGGCAGTCGCAGAAGTCACCGCCAAATATCCCATCGGCGAGATACCCCGGCCCGAGCAATGGTCCGGCTTTCGTGTCAAACCTGTCGAAATAGAATTCTGGAAAGACGGAGCATTCCGCCTCCACGACAGGATCAAGTTTGAAGCGGCAGACGGCGGCTGGACGAAGACGCGGCTTTATCCGTAATTATTTCTTCCGGCTCATGAACGCCATGAACGCGTCACGCGCTTCGTCCGAGCGCAGCCGCTGACCGAAAAGCGTGGCTTCTTCGTCTATGCGCGCAAGCACGGCGTCCGGGTTGCTTTTCATGAGCCCCTTAGACAGCCGCACCGCCTCAGGCGCGCGCGCTGCAATGCGCTGCGCCAACGCAATCGTCTTGGCGTCAATTTCATCTTCGGCGACAATATCCCAGATCAGCCCGGCATCTTTGGCTTGGGCGGCCGTAAACCCTTCGCCAAGCACCAGCATTGCAAACGCCCGCTGGTGACCGGTGATCGTTGGTAGCAACAGGCTTGACCCGGCCTCCGGCACCAGACCCAAATCAACAAATGGCGTGCGGAAATGTGACCGCGCTGTTGCCAGCGTCAGGTCGCAATGTAGGTTGATCGTCGTGCCGATGCCGATCGCCAGCCCGTCCACACCGCTAATGAACGGCTTCTTGAGCCCGGCAATGGCATGCAGAAACCCGAACACCTCCTGGGTCTCGCCAGTCCCGCCCATCGCCGCTTGCAGAAAGTCCTGCAAATCGTTGCCGGAGGAAAATGCGCCAGGCACACCAAGAATGACGTGACAACGAATGTCATCATCGACCTCGCCTGCCAGCAGCGTGTCCGTCATCGACGCATACATGGCCCGCGTGATAGCGTTCTTCTTGTCCGGCCGGTTCATCCGGATGATGCTGACCGCGCCATCGCGGGTGGCTTCAATATGCTCGCTCATCGTGCTTCCTGTCTTCAGTGCATGCCAAGCACAACGCCAGCCGCATCCAGCAGGCTGTCTGCGCCGGTTGTCACCTTGTCGTTCAATGATCCTGTCTCATTAAGCATATTCTCCGCATAGAAGCGGCAAAGCGCCATTCGCACCGGATCACTGCCCGCCAAAGCGCCCTTAGCGAGATAGGCACCCCCTGCGGCCAGCGAAACCAAGCGCAGATAAGGCGT
>JANPEK010000189.1:0-3891 GCA_031422915.1 Phyllobacteriaceae bacterium
AGTTCATCACACTTGTTCAAAAATGTCAGGCGGAAGGCCATGCCGATGTCTTTGAAAATCTCGGCATTCTCGGCCCACATGATCACCGTGCGCGGTGACATGACGGTCGACAAATCGCCGTTGATGAAAGCCTGACGGGTCATGTCTGCGACGCGGACCATTTTGTTGATGATGTCGCGGCCTTCCTTGTTCTGGTAGTGCTTGGACTTGGCCAGAACGATGGCCGCCTCATTGTCGTGCGGCAGATAGTTGAGCGTGGTGACGATCGACCAGCGGTCCATCTGGGCCTGATTGATCTGCTGCGTGCCGTGGTAAAGCCCGGTCGTGTCACCGAGGCCAACCGTATTGGCGGTGGCAAACAGGCGGAAGGCGGGGTGCGGGCGGATAACGCGTGACTGGTCGAGAAGCGTCAAGCGGCCGGAGGATTCGAGCACACGCTGGATGACGAACATCACGTCCGGACGGCCGGCATCATATTCGTCAAAACACAGCGCAACATTGTTCTGGTAGGCCCATGGCAGAATGCCGTCGCGAAACTCCGTGACCTGCATTCCTTCCTTGACGACGATTGCATCCTTGCCGATCAGATCAATACGCGAGACATGGCTGTCGAGGTTGACGCGCACACACGGCCAGTTGAGGCGGGCGGCGACCTGCTCGATATGCGTTGATTTGCCGGTGCCGTGATAGCCCGACACCATGACGCGGCGGTTGAACGCAAAGCCTGCCAATATCGCCAGCGTCGTCTGCCGGTCAAACAGATAGTCGGGATCAATGTCCGGCACCTGACCCATGCTTTTTGAATAGGCCGGAACTTCCATATCGCTTTCAATGCCGAAAAGTCTGCGGACACTCACCTTCGTATCGGGCAGCGCAGCGATATCGGTTTCAACCTTGTTCATCATGCCTCCGTGACGGCGCAGCGCGCACCGTTGAACTTAGAAATTTGTCTTAAATCATCAAGGCTGAAGTGGAAACCGGATTTGCGACGCCAATTGGCCGCAGGACCATGAAATCGGGTTATGGCAAGGCAACGAAGTTTGATGGCTCAACCCATCCCGGATTGCTTGAGCAGCTTGTAGGCTTGGATAACCGCCTGCAGCCGGTCTTCCGTGCTGCGGTCGCCGCCATTGGTGTCGGGGTGATGCTGCTTCAGGAGTTCCTTGTAGCGGATGCGCACAGCCTCTTTCGTCGCCTTGTAGTCAAGACCAAGTGTATCCAGCGCTTTGGCTTCGAGCGGCTTGGTTTTCTTCGACACAGGCGCGTAGCCGGTGAACGGCGTTGACGCATCACGGGTCTTGCCGCGCGGGGCGGAACGGCCCCAGCGGGCTTTCAGAGGATCGGTGGTTTCCTTGGCGGCGGCATTGACGCCAGCCTTCCATGTCGGGCGGTGGCCGGTGACGGCCTCGCGTTGATAGCGGGCGATCTCATTGTCAGTCAGGCCGGAGAAATAATTGAAACCCTTGTTGTACTCGCGCACGTGATTGACGCAGAAGTGGAAATATTCCCCCTCCTTCATCCGCCCGACAGGTGCCTTGTGCGTGCCGGGTTTGTCACAGCCATCCCACTGGCAAGCGGGCGCAGTTGGCTTCGGCTCGGCTTCCGCCTTGCGCCGCGTTCTGATTCCGTCAAATAGTTTTGAATTCAAATCCATCAAATCACACTTGCTAAATGGGCAATGTTGCCAAATTGAATTGACTCGGCAAAGCCTCCCGTCATACCCGCTTTGGCGCAGAAGAAAAGGCCCCGTCATGACAAGACATGAAACCGCATTGAAATTGCTCAATGATTCCTTTCAGCCCGAACGGCTGGAGATCGTCAATGAGAGCCATTTGCACGCCGGGCATCATCACGGCGCCGGCCGCCCCTTCGACGGAACCGGCGAAACCCACTTCCGTGTTCGCATCATCTCGGCAGCCTTTGCCGGAAAATCAAGGCTGGATAGGCACAGGGCGATCAACACGGCGCTGGCACCGGTGCTGGACGACGGGCTGCACGCGCTGGCCGTCGAGGCGTCTGCGCCAGGTGAAACGGTGCGGTGGTGATTACCTTAGCGACTTTAGATAACCCGCAATCGCAGCGCTGATGCCGCCTTCATCTGCGCCGATCTGCCGGTTGATCTCCCGATGCTTGTAGGCGCGCCCGTCAAATGTGCTCACCGTCACGCCGCCACGCTTCAGCCGTTCCGCGAAATCCAGCGACAATTCTTGGCTGAGCCGCATGTCTGAATAACAGACCAGCACTGGCGGCACCGGATGCTGGCCTATGTGATAGGCTGGCGAGAGTGCATCCCAGCGATCACCTTTGCCGAACAAATAGCCATAGTGGCGTGGCAGATGACCGCCGTTCAGCACGGCGAATTTGCCGATGTCGTACATCTGGATGTCGTTGCAGATGAGGCCGTGAAGGTCCGGCAACTGGCCGGACAGTGCTGCGAGCGCGGCAAGATGGCTGCCCGCCGAGTGACCCATCATCACAATCCGGCCGGGATCGCCGCCATACGTGGATACATGTGTGCGGACCCACGCATAGGCCGCCGCAACATCGTCTCGTTGCCGGTCCGGTTTGGCAAACGGGCCAAGGCGATAGTCGATCGAAACAAACAGAAAGCCAAGTCTGCCCAAAAACGCGGGCTTGGCGTCAACGTCGCTGCGCCGCCCGGTCTGCCACGCACCACCGTGAACGTAGACGAGAACCGGTAACGGAGAGTTTGCGTGAGAGAGATAAATATCAAGTTTGGACGCACCATAGTCCACGCTCACCAATCCCGGTTTGGTGGCAGCAGTCCCCGGATGTGCAAGCGCCATTGTGGCGACGGCCAAGAACTTGCGGCGATTGATCAAGCTTGCTCCACGAATTTGCCGTCAAACTATCACCCAAGCGCAGAATCAAGAAACGCCATCGTCGCAGCGGTATAGCCGCCGGTTTCCGCTCCAAAACCTTTGTTGATGGCAACATGCGAATAGGCCGAACCGTCGAACACCTCTGTGCGCGTTCCCGCCGCCTTCAATTTGGCGGCGAACTCAAGGGCTGACTGTTTGTGTCCCTTCACCCTCGAGTACGCGATCAAGACGGGTGGATGTCTGCGCGTACCGATGTAAGTCGCAGGAGAGAGCGCCTTCCATTGCGACGGATCGGTGAACGCCTGCGTGTGCACATTGCGCAGCGCGCCACGTTCGGCCTGTTTGGCAATGTCGTAGACATCGACATCGCACAGCACCAGCGCTCTTGCACCCGGCAATCCCCCGCGCATGCCGGTGAGCGCTGTAAGGTGACACCCGGCGGAATGGCCAGATACTGCAATGCGCGCAGGATCGCCGCCATACTGCGCGATATTGGCGCGAACAAAGGCATAAGCCTTTTCGACATCTTTCGCCTGCGTCGCGACCTCGGCTTCAGGCAGCAGGCGATAATCAATCAAGACAAAGACATAGCCGTTCCGGACGAACCAGTCAGGCTTGGATTGGACATGTTTGCGGTTGCCGTTGCGCCAGCCGCCACCATGGATATGGATGAAGACAGGCAGATTTGATGCGCCGTTCGGGGCGTAAATGTCGAGAAGCGCCGGACCATAATCCAGAGTGACAGGGTTGGCGGCACGTCCGGGCTGTGCCTGCTTTTCAGCCTTGCGCGCCTGAGTACGCTCACGCAGACCAGCCTGTGCGGGAGTCGGGAGCAAGCTTGCGAAGAATGCGGCGGTAACAAAATTGCGGCGGTCGAGCATGTGAGGCTCCTTTGGTCATAGACAAAGAATCAGCCAACTTGCCCGATGAAACCAGTTAAATTTCTGTCATGAATTTCACATGGTTAAACAGTCGTTTCTTGAACCAGAAACGATTCCACCGCGGACGGCGGCACATCCTTGGCGATGAAAGACTGGCCGACGCCGCG
>JANPEK010000190.1:0-18447 GCA_031422915.1 Phyllobacteriaceae bacterium
CGCACCATCGCACTCGCCTCCGGCGACCGCCATCCATCCGACCCCGGCCCAATGCCGACCACAAACAGTTTTCCGCGCCCACGTCCAATCGCACCCGCATCAACCGGCTTCAAAGCCTGCGCCAACGCCGCAGTCACCCGCTTTGTCTTGCGCTTTGCCACAACCAGCCTTCCATCCACCCCCGCCGCCGCCAGCGCCGCGCCTTCCGCCACGCCATGGCAGCCGACCTCCGTAAACACGATATCCGAAGGGTTCGCCAGACGCGGCGTCTGCGCCTCCAATGTCGCAACATCAAAAAAGCGCGCCGGAACACCAAAGTGCACGGCAACAGCCAGCACGGCAGCCTCATCCGCCTTCAAATCAATCGAGAAAACACCCGCCAGCGCATTACGCGAATATCCACTGTCGCGCAGCAAATCCTCCGCCAGCTCGATCGCCTCGCTTGCATCCGCCCCGCGCTCGCAGCCAATGCCAAGCGTCAAGACCTGCGGCGCATAACGCAGCATGTCCGCCTTCGCTTCGAAAGCCCTCTCACTGACAACAATCTCAACCGCGCCATCACTGCCAAACGCAATCCCGCTCTGCTCAAGCCAGTCCGCCCTGCCGGTCAGCGTCGCCTTGGCGCCGCCAACCAGCGCCGCCATCACCGCCTTCGCATTTTCCGGGTTGACTAGCACATACCCCTCCGGCGGCTGGTCGAGCGCGATGCCAAACCGCACATCCCCCGCCGTCGTCACCGCCGCCTGCGTATCAAGCTTTGCAGCAATCACCCGCGCCAGATCGTTCGCGCCATGGTGCCCGCCAAGCAGCGGCACCACAGCCGACCCGTCATCCGCGACCGCGATCACCGGTGGCTCGGCATGCTTGTCGGCAAGACTTGATGCCAATATCCGTATCAGCGCCCCGGCAGCCATCACGCCAACAATCGGTGTTCCATCTGCAAACAGCGAGCGCATGTGCTCACCGGCGTTTTCGAACACAATCCGCGCACCATCCGCACCATTTTCGAGCGCATTTCGTGCGGCCAAAACGTGGATGGCCCCACCGGTCGCAGCCCTAATTTTCTCCGCCACCGGCAGTGCCGAAGGCGACAGAATGACGATCGCAGGCGCGCTCATGACCGGCCTCCTTGCGGCAAATCCAGCACCCATTTCTCAGCCCCTTTGTAAATCAGTATCATCGAGAAATACGGCGCATCCAAAGGCGCATCGGCCAGCGGCAACAGCTTTTCATTCTCCAGCGAAACCCGCTCGACAAACGCCGAATTGCCCGTCAAACCCATCTCATCAATCAATGACCGGATGCGCGGCAGATGCCGGCCGAGCTTGATGATCGCCACAGCATCCGCACCTTCAATGTGTGCCCTGATCCGCTCGTTCTCCAGGGGGCCGGGAATGACCGAAAGCACATCATTGCGCGCCGCCAGCGGTCGCCCGATACCCGCCGCCGCCGCCATCATCGAGGAGACTCCCGCAACAATTTCAACAGGATAGCGCCCCACCAGCCGCTCATGCAGATACATGAATGACCCATAAAAAAACGGATCGCCCTCGCACAAAACCACCACGTCCGACCCCGCATCAAGATGATGCGCAATCGTCTGCGCTGCTGCATCATACACCGCCTTGGCCGGATGACGCGACGTGTCCATCGGCACAATGATCGGAATTTCGAGCTGATCAGCTGTCAGAAAATGCCCGACAATCGAGCGCGCAAAACTCGGCCCCGTGTCCGGCTGCGGATAGGCAACAACGTAGGATTGGCGAAGTATCCGGTGCGCCTTCAACGTGATCAGTTCCGGATCGCCCGGCCCGACACCTATGCCATACAAAGTGCCGGTCATGCTCTGTCCTTCTGCAACACCAGCATCGTCACCGGCATCAGCGGCTTGAACGCCAGAAACGTGCCAATCGGCTCCGCCCGCGACACGGCAATGCGCGAAAGCAAGCCACCCCATTCTTGCGCCAACGCAATCAACCGCGCCTCACCCTCCACCGTCACCGCATTGGCGACTAGCCGCCCGCCCGGCTTAAGTGCTTGAAAACACGTCTCAAATACACCTCGCTTAGAAATCCCGCCACCAATAAACACCGCTTCCGGTACGGGCAATCCGGCCAAAGCTTCCGGCGCACGGCCTTCAATGATCGCCAAATCCGGCACGCCAAGCTTGGACGCATTGACCGCAATCATCGCCCGCCGCGCCGCATTGTCCTCAATCGCAAACGCCTTGGAACTCCGCGCCGCCCGCATCCATTCAATCCCAACGGACCCGCAACCCGCCCCGACATCCCACAAAACCGCCCCCGGATAAGGCCCCAACGCCGCCAGTGTCGCAGCCCGCACCTCGCGCTTGGTCAACTGCCCGTCATGCTCGAACGCATCGTCCGGCAATCCCGCAACAGTCGGCAACACAAGGCAATCCGGGTCCGCCACGCACTCAATGGCCAGCGTGTTGAAATCTGAACCGTGATGCTGCCTCGCCTGTGCCACCGAAATATCAACCCGCCGCTCGAACGCGCCGCCCATATGTTCCAGCACAGTAACACTTGATGCGCCATAACCATTTTTCTCAAGGATTTCAGCCGCTTCATACACAGTACTCGCATCTGACGTATAGGCCAAAATCCGCCTGGCTGGCGCAAGCGACACCGCAAGCCTCGATGCCGGCCGCCCGTGCAGCGAGATGCAATCGACATCCTGCAACGCCCAGCCCAGCCGCGCGGCTGCGAGCGAAAAGGCCGAAACAGCCGGAATCACCAGCATCTCATCCCGCCCGAAATGCCGCGCCAGCGTCGCGCCAATGCCAAAGTGCATCGGGTCACCCGTCGCCAAAACGCAGACCGGCGTCCCGCGCCGTTCCTGAATAAGGTCCAGTACCGGCTGGAATCCCTCGCTCCAAAACCGCACTTCAGTGCCCGGATAGTCCGAAGTCTTGAGCAGCCGGTCCTGTGCGACAATCATCTGCGCATGCCGCAGCAGCAGCAAAGCGCTCTCCGACAGCCCGTCGAGCCCGTCGTCGCCAATGCCGATAATTGTGAGCCAAGGGGAGATCGACGCACTCATGCCCGCCACCCCGTGCAAAGCGCATTAACCGCCGCCGCCGCCATGGCACTGCCCCCGCGTCGGCCCTTGACCGTGATGAACGGTATGCCGCGCGCGTTTGCAGCAAGCTCCGCCTTCGATTCCGCCGCGCCAACAAAACCAACCGGCAATCCGAGTATCAGGGCCGGCTTTGGCGTACCCTCGTCAAGCCGTTCCAACAACCTGAACAGCGCAGTCGGCGCATTGCCAATGGCAATTACAGCCCCGCCAATGGCATCACCCCAAAGATCAACCTGCACCGCCGAGCGTGTATTGGAAATCACTTTGGCATGGGCTGAAACCCGCTCATCGCCAATCATGCAAATCAGTTCATTGCCCTTCGGCAACAGCCTTTGGATAATCCCGTGCCGCACCATCTCCGCATCACAGTAAACCGCCGCACCATTCACCAACGCTTTGCGCCCAGCCTCTGCCGCGCCGTCAGAAAACAAAATGTCATCCACCAGATCCACCATCCCGCACGCATGGATCATCCGCTCAGTGACATGCGCGATGCCAACCGGAAACCGCTCCAATCCGGCTTCGGCGCGAATCGTGGCGAAGGATGCTGCGTAGATTGCGGCGGGATCGCGGATGTATGTCATGCGTCGGTCCGGATATCAGTCGATCTCCCCCGCGAGGGGGGAGATCGGCAAACCGCCAACCATTGCGCTTGTCAACAACCTACCCCTTCCCCTTAAAACTCTTCGGCCCCAGCGGATGGTCCGCATGCGGATAGGGAGCATGAGAGTGCCCATGCGAATGGTCGTGATGATGATGCCCATGCCCATGCGCATGCGCAAAATCCCGCTCCACACTCAACGGCGATGCTTCCGCATGGCTGTGAACCGGCGTCCAGGGCAAGCCATGCTTGGCGCAATACGCCTCATCCCGGCATGACGCGTCACAATCGCCGTTGCACGGGCAATTCTCCAGCCCGCCGCCAATCCCCTCAACGTGATGGTGGTGGCTCTCTTGCGCGCGGCCCACATCCGCCTCAAAGCCAAGCACCTGCTCACGGTACTTGCACATCTGGCAGTTCATGTTGTTCGAGCCCTCGAGGATCTCATTGACCCTCTCCGCCATCGCATCAATCACCAGCGGATGGTCGTTCAGATAATCAGCCTTGATGTACTCGATCCCGGGATGCCGACCCGCAACCTCATCGGTCTGCGAGTAAATCCGCTTCACCAACACGCCCGTGAACAGGAAATACGGAAACACGACAATGCGCCTGAAGCCAAGCTTCGACACCTGCTCCAGCGCCGGTTCCACCAGCGGGAATGTCACGCCGGAATAGGCCGTCTCGCCCCAGCCAAAACCAAGCCCTTCCCAAAGCATGCGCATCACTTTGGAAACATTGGAGTTTGCGTCCGGGTCAGACGAGCCGCGCCCCACCACCACCAGCATTGTGTCATGCAGCGGCTCGCCGTCAGTCCATCCCGCCTTCACCAGCGATTGCTTGATCCGGTCGCCAGCGGCGCGGATCATCTTCAGGTCAATGCCAAGCTCGCGGCCATAGTCCAGCTTCACATCAGGGTTCTGCGCCGCCCAAGTGTTGAGAACTGACGGAATGTCATTCTTCGCATGCCCTGCCGCAAACAGCATGCCCGGCACCGCCAGAATGTGGTTCACGCCCTTCGCTTTCAGCGCATCAAGCCCGTGTGCGATCACCGGATTGGCAAATTCCAGATAGCCATAATCCACCATCCAGTGCGGAAAGCGCTCCTTCATCCGCTCGGAAAGAACGCCAAATTCACGCACGGCATTCTGGTTGCGGCTGCCGTGGCCGCAGATCATCAATCCGTATCGCTTGAACATGGTGCGCCTCGCATTCAATCAGTGCAGGCGCCACACCCGGTGTGCGGGCAGCGTGACAGCCCTGCTTCAAGCTCCCGGAATGGGTCAGCCGCCGCAGGATCATCAGAGCCTCTTCTTAAAGGCGCCGTCGTTGCCTTGTCGTTAAAGAGCCTCGCAGCAAAGGTCAAACAGGAACGCGCCGTTTGCCATGCCGAAAGCGACGCACTGCCCTTGTCACGTCGGCGGGCAACAATTAGAGCGTCGGGCGTTTAAATGGGATCAGCTTGGACGCCGGGTTTCCGTGTCCTGGCCCAGTGTCTTGGCGACGAGCGTGACGCGACGCGGTACAGGCACCGCGAGCGGCGCGCGACGAAGTCCGGGGCGCGGAAAAACAAGTCCAAGTGATTCCATATGAACGACCGATGCTCTATGCAATGGAAAGAATGGAAATATCGCCCGAAACACTGCTCATCCTCCTCGCTGTCACAGCCTTTGTGGCTGGTTTCATCGATTCCATCGCCGGCGGCGGCGGGTTGATCACCGTCCCTGCCCTCCTTCTCGCCGGCATGCCGCCAGTGACGGCGCTCGGCACCAACAAGCTGCAATCCCTGTTCGGCTCCGGCAGTGCCACTTGGGCCTACGCGTCCAAGGGCCACGTCAATCTCAAAAGCCAGTCAGGCTCAGCCGCAATTTCTGCGCTCGGTTCCGCGCTCGGTGCCTATGTTGCGACGCTTGTGTCCAGCGACTGGCTTCGCGCCTTCCTGCCTGTTCTGATGATAGCCATCGCGCTCTATTTCCTGTTCAAGCCGGACATTTCTGACGACGACCGCGCGCAACGCATGACCCCGGTTCTGTTTGCCGCAACCATCGTTCCGGCGATAGGCTTCTACGATGGCATCTTTGGTCCGGGCACCGGCTCATTCTTCATGCTCGCCTTCGTCATGCTGTCCGGCTTCGGCCTGCTCAAGGCCACCGCCCACACAAAGCTCTTGAATTTTGCCTCCAACATTGGCGCGTTTTTCGTCTTTGCCGCGTCCGGAGCAATTGACTGGAAAGTCGGTCTCATCATGGGCGCGGCGCAGTTTGCAGGCGGGCGCACCGGCGCGCATTTTGCCATGCGCAACGGTTCGCGCATCATCAAACCACTGCTCGTGACCGTATGTCTGGCCCTCGCCGCCAAGCTCCTCTTCACGTAAAGACATGCACATACATCTTTGGTGACCGGCTCAAGATTGATTTGTTTGGCTTTTTCGGTATACGACGTCTCAACAGTGGGACGGGAAAAATCCAGTATGCGTCAAATGCCAGTGATCATCGCGCTTTGGTCCGCCTTGCTCAGCGCGGGTTGCACGACGTCAGGTTCCTCAGTTACCCAACTTGCTCCATCAACAACGGCGGCACCAAATTTGGGTTTCGCCCCTGCATCTCCAAACGAACCCGCGACCGACGAAGCCAAATCCAGCCTCACTGCAGAGGTCGAGGCCAGTGCCGACGGCGTTGTGACAGAAGAATACGTCGCCACCAAATCCGGCAATGGCATTCCTGTTCTTGAAGCAGTCTCGAAAATTCCGGCGGCAGCCATCGAATTGGCTTCAGCGCCGTTCGTCAACGCCGATCCGGTCATCGGCACCAAGCGTGACCGGGAATGCCTGATGCGGGCCATGTATTTTGAATCCAACCGCTCCAGCCGCGATGGACAACTCGCTGTCGGTACTGTGGTCATGCACCGCGTTGCAGCGGGCAATTGGGGCAAGTCGGTTTGCGGTGTGGTCGGAGCTCACAGACAATTCGCGCCTGGCGTCATGTCCCGCCGCCTGCAGGGCGATACCACCGATCTTGCCGCCTTGGCCGACGCCATTCTCGCCGGCAAGCGCCATCCCACACTCGGCAAGAACGTGATGTATTTCCACCAGGCCGGACTGAAATTCCCCTATCGCAACATGAAATACGTGCTGGTCGCTGGCGGTAACACCTTCTACTACAAAGCATCCCGCCGCCGCGGCTGACATTGCCACACCTGAGAGTCTGACCCAAAACTCAGTTTGATGAGTCAAATGGAGTGATTTTCGAGAACCGGAGCGGAGCGGACTTTGGTCCGTGAGCACCGGAAGCGCAGAAAATTGCTCCAGTTGGCCATCAAACTGAGTTTTCGGTCAGACCCTGAGCTATTGCCGTTTGCCGAATGGAGTCGCGCGTCGCGCTGGCGCACCGATATTGGGTTCAGCCTGTTCTTCATCCCTGTCGCCCGCGCGGCGATCGCGCTCAAACGGATCGGTTGCCTTGTCCAGCCCCAGCTGTTCCCGCTCCTTCAGCCGCGCCATGATAGCCCGGTCAATCGGATCAGCCGGATCAAGCTCGCGGCTCTGGCCGGTCACCGGATCCTTGCGCGGATCATACATCACCTGCCGCTGCTCGCGCACCTGCGGTCCGTCAATGCCGAATTTCGCCACGCGTTCTGCGGTCAATTCATACGAGCCCAAAGGTTGATCCCGCGTCGGCGCGATATGCCTCACCGTAATCACTTCGCTCGCATCCGCACCCATGCTGTCGCCATCAGGAATGACGCTGCCGCGCAAATGGCACATGTCGACAAAATTGGATACGCGCAAAATCATCCAGTCAAGGTCAACCGGGGCCTGATTGAAAATCACCGGCCGCCCGATCAGATACTGCGCACCATTGCCGACCATGCCAATCGGCACACCGCTGCGCAAATGCCCGACACTCGAGAACAGGTAAGGCCGAACATAAAGCGGCGTCATCGACGGTCCACGCTCAACTTCGGCAAAAAATTCCGGCGAAACCAGATGATCGCTCGGGCACCAGTGCACGCAGCTGACCTTGCCCGCCTTCATCACCGCCCGCGAAATCGCATGGCAAAGCCGCATCGCGCGCTCCGCATCGCTCCATTCCGTAAAGCTGAACTGATCGCCCATCACCTGATTGAGAAACGCATTCGACTGCGCGCCGGGCAGCGAGCCCTTGCCGACCGTCACAAACGTGTTGGCCCGATGGCGCGATACACGCGCAGCCGCATCCGGCATCATCATGTTGGTGATCGGCAGCGGCAGACAGCCTGCAAAGCCCTCCTGGCTGAGCGGAGTGCGGTTCTGCGACACCAGCACATGGTAATTGCCTGCGATCACATGGACATGCTCGCCACTTGTCGCAATGCGCGAAACCAGCGGCGCAATGCCCGACTTTTGCACCGCCTTGCTGACGATATCAAACAGATCAGCGCCGTCGATCGGCGAATACTGGTCATGCAAAAGTGCGCATTCGACGGTTTTAAGCGGAGCAATTTTCATCTGGCCACCCGATAACTCCCGCTAAAATAAATAAGTCTGATAAACAAACCCTAAAGCAAAGCGCGAAAGCAGCGGATTTCGCCGCAGCGATCCTCACCTCAAAATTCCACCCCGATCTGCGCCTTCACACCGGACCGGAACGGGTGCTTGATCAGCTCCATCTCGGTCACAAGATCTGCAATCTCGATGATCTCGTCGGCAGCGTTGCGCCCGGTCAGCACCACATGCGTCCTATGCGGCTTTTCGCTGACCAGAAACTCGACCACCTCCGCAACCGGGATATAACCATAGCGCAGCGCAATGTTGATCTCGTCCAGCAGCACCATCTTGATGCGCTCGTCGCGGATCAGCTCCTTGGCCTTCTCCCACGCAAGCCGCGCCATCTCCATGTCACGCGCCTTGTCCTGCGTCTCCCAAGTGAACCCCTCACCCATCGTATGGAACGAACAAATGTCCTGATGGTTGGCCAAGATGAGATCGCGCTCCCCGGTTGACATGCCCCCTTTGATGAACTGCACGACAGCGGAAGGAATCCGATGAGCGATGTGCCGGAATATCATCCCGAACGCCGCAGTCGATTTGCCCTTGCCCTTGCCGGTGTGGACAATAATCAGACCCTTCTCATTGGTCTTCGTCGCCATAATCTTGTCCCGCGCAGCCTTCTTCTTGGCCATCTTGGAATTGTGCCGGGCGTGTTCGTCAGTGCCTTCCGCCGTTTCAATTTCCGATTCTATTTCAGACATGTGCGCCTCCCGGCTGATTCAATTTCTCACGTTTCGCGCAGTTTTCGAGCTCGCTTCGCGCAGAGTTCGAGCGCGCTTTCCACAGGCCGCGGTCCATCGCTTCCAAGAGCTTGTCTGCCATCTCGGCAAGCGCATGCGGATTGCTCGACGCCATGAAATCCCGCACTGCATCATCCACAATAAACGACTGGTAGACCGCGTCAAAGTGATGATCCCGCACCGCGCCGGTGGTTGCCGAAAACGCAAACATGTAATCGACAGTCGCGGCAATTTCGAACGCGCCCTTGTAGCCGTGGCGCATCACGCCGGCGATCCATTTCGGATTTGTCACCCGACCGCGCACCACCCGCGAAATCTCTTCTTCAAGTGTGCGGATCACCGGCTTTTCCGGTCGCGAATGGTCATTGTGATAGACCACCGGCATCCGCCCGGAAAGCGCCTCCACCGCCGCCGTCATGCCGCCTTCAAACTGGTAATAATCATCAGAATCCAGCAGATCATGCTCGCGGTTGTCCTGATTTTGCACCACCGCCTGCAAACCTGATAGTCGCGCCTCAAAGCCCGCCCGGTCGGACACACCTTCGCTGCCTGCACCATAAGCAAAAGCCCCCCAAGTCAGGTATGCATCGGCCAAATCCTTGCGGTCGCTCCAGCCGCGCTCGTCAATCAACGCCTGCAACCCGGCGCCATACGCTCCCGGCATCGAGCCAAACACACGGTAACCAGCCTGAATTGCCGCTTTTTCCGCCTCCATCCCCTTGGCCACCATCGCAGCCACATCCGCCTTCGTCCGCGCCACAATCGGATTGTCATCAGCGTCCTCATCCAACTGCCCCACTGCCCGCGCAGCACGGTCAAACAGCGAAATCTGGTCTGGAAAGGCATCGCGGAAGAAGCCCGAGATACGCAAGGTCACATCCACGCGGGGCCGTCCAAGCATCGCCAACGTGATGATCTCAAAGCCAGTAACGCGCCCGCTCGCCCGTTCCCAAACCGGTTTTGCCCCGATCAGGGCCAAGGCTTGGGCAATATCATCTCCGCCCGTGCGCATGTTCGACGTGCCCCAAGCCGTAATACCAGCTGACCGCAAATGATCGCCATGATCCTGCGCGTGACGCAAACAAAGCAATTCGGCAGACTTCTTGCCCAATTCCCAAGCCGTTTCGGTCGGCACAGCCCTTGTGTCTACCGAATGAAAATTCCGCCCGGTCGGCAAAACATCCGGCCGCCCCCGCGTCGGCGCGCCTGATGGGCCGGGTTTGACGAAACGACCGTCCAGCGCCGTCAGCAAGCCTGAAAGCTCGGCGTCTCCACAAGCGATCACCGACGGCTTGATACTCGTCTCAACCTCGTCAAGCACCGCCTTCGTCCTTGCCCAGTCATCCGGACATACCACCGAGCCATCCACCAACGCCGACGCCAGCAGTTCTATGCGCTCCAGAGTGTCGCCATTAGTCCGCCAGGGATCGTTGGACAGGGACCACAGCATTGCTGGACGCGACCCGGCCCAAGTCTCCGCCATGGCGCAGTCCAACGGGTCGAAAGCCTTATCCACTTCATCCTCAACGCCGCATTCTCCCCTTCTCCCCGCCACTTGCGGGGGTCCGAAGGACGGGCGAGACCCGTGGCTCGCCCCGGCAGTGGCGCGAAGCGACGGATGAGGGGCAGCGCCAATGTCAGAAGAGCAAGTGCCAGTCTCGCCTTGGCCTTGTGCTGCGCCTGCCTGTCTCTCATCATACAAACCCCGGCGCTGCCCCCCATCCGCCCCTATCGGGGCACCTTCTCTCCGCAAGTGGCGGGGAGAAGGAGAGTTGCCCAAACATTCCGCCGCAATCGCCCGGTGCAAACTCGCGTTCGCACCCAATCCATCCCCGCGTGGCAGCCTCGCCAGCGCCACCACCAGATCATTCAAAAGCCGCCCTTCCGGAGCGCGGCCGAAAACATGCAGCCCGTCGCGGATCTGCATTTCCTTGAGATCACAAAGAAACGCATCAAGCTTTTCCAGCGACCTGCCTTCGTCATCCTCGCGCGTAATGCCGGCGTCATGATCCAGACCCATGTCGCGGACAAGCTCGAGAATGCGCGGACCAAGCAGCGCAATCCGGCGCGGGTCAGCGCCTTGCGCTTGATAATACTCGTCAACCAGCACCTCCAGATCCTTGAGCGCACCATGGGTTTCCGCCCGGGTCAACGGCGGCGTCAAATGGTCGATGATCACCGCCGCAGAACGTCTCTTGGCCTGCGTGCCCTCGCCCGGGTCATTGACAATGAACGGATAGATATGCGGCACAGGTCCGAATACCCCCTCGGGATAACAGGAAGCCGACAGACCCAGCGATTTGCCCGGCAGCCACTCCATGTTGCCATGCTTGCCCATATGCACAATCGCGTCCGCACCAAACGCGTGCCGCAGAAAAAAGTAGAACGCAAAATAGCCATGCGGCGGCACAAGGTCTGGCGAATGATAGCTCTGCTTGGGATCAATGTTATAGCCCCGCGCAGGCTGAATTCCGGTCATGACATGCCCAAACCGCATCAGCGGGAGTGCAAACACCTGCGCCTCCACATTCCAGAACGGATCGCCCTCCGGCGCACCCCAACGCTCACGCACCTGATCCTGAATCAAAACCGGCAGCATATCAAACAAGCGATTGTAATCATTGAGCGAAAGTGTCTCCCGTACCAGCCGGTCTGGCGCATTCTCATTGGTCACGCCCGCCTGCAATTTTCGGATCAGATCCTCGCCGTCCGCCGGAATATCCGCCACCGCATAGCCAGCCGCAGCCATTGCCCGCATCACCTCTATCGTCGCAGCAGGCGTATCAAGCCCGACGCCATTGGCAATGCGTCCATCGCGGTTCGGATAGTTCGCCAGTACCAGCGCGACGCGCTTGTCCGGCGAACTCTTGGCCCTGAGGCTCACCCAATTCACCGCCAGATCGGCAACAAATTCCACACGGTCCGCACGCGGCGCATGGCGCACGATGCTGGCCTGAACATGCTCATCAAAAACATCCGCTGCCTTGAACGAAATCGCCCGCGAAAACACGCGCCCGTCCACTTCCGGCAGCGCGATGTTCATTGCCAGATCGCGCGACGACAGGCCAAATGAAGACGCCTCCCAAGCCGTTTCAGTGACCGACGACAGCACCACCTGCAGCACCATCGCGCCACCCCGGTCGAGCACGGTGCCAGCCCAGTCCTGCCCTCCCGTTGACACCGCAAACCCTGTCGCATTCAGAACGATGTCAGGCTTGGCGTCGTCAAACAGGCTTGAGACGGTCGCCGCAGAGACCGGGTCTTTCAGGCTGGTCACATAAACCGGCAAAGCATTGATGCCACGCGCCGCCAGCGCCTTGGCCAAAACTACGATTGCCGCCGTCTGGCCACTCTGCATCAAGGCGCGGTAAAACACGATGGCAGCGACCGGCGCGCCCTCAATCCATCCCTGTTCGACGTCACTCAACCCGGCATCCGGCCTGCCCGCAGCAAACACGCCCGCTTTCAGCAGCGGCTTCGGCTCGGCATCTGCGTTCTCCCTGCCCGTCAGCTGATCGGCAATCGCCAGAAACACTTCCGCGTTGGCAACGCCGCCCTCTACAAGGCACGCCCAAAGCCGCTCACAGCCTTCCCGCTCCAGCGTGCAAAAGCGCGCCAGACCCGCATCCGCCTTGTCATCGCCCGGCAGCACTGCCAGCTTGAAGCCATGGTTGACGGAAGCCGCATGCAGCGCTTCGAGCCCATAAGGCCAATAACTCTCGCCGCCAAGCGCCCGCACGACCACCAATTCGGCGTGCCGCCCTGTCCGCTCTATCCATTGATCGACCGACATCGGGTGGCGAAGCGGCAGAATATTCACCAGCCGCAGGAACTCAGGACCATCCCCCCGCCCCGCCCGCGCGGCAGCCAATACGGCGATTTCCGTATCCGCCGCCGTCAAGACAGCAATGCGTCCCGGCGTCTGGCCAAGGTCAATCGCCTCCCCCTCGTCCGCCAGCGTGCCTTTCTGGGAAAGGAGGAGGTGCATCGGTCAGGCGGCAGCTGATGCTGCTGCGTTGATCTCAGAGGCGATTGCAGCGCGATCAAGCCCCTTGAGGCCAATCACCACCAGCCGCGTTGCACGCGCTTCGCCGGAGGCCCAGGCGCGGTCGAAATAGCTGTCTACACGTGACCCGACCGCCTGAACGACCATCCGCATCGGTTTGCCCGGCACATCAACAAACCCCTTGAGCCGCAGCACGTCATGTCCCGCAATGATCGCCTTTAACGCGTCGATGAACTTGACGGTATCCCTGACCGCACTCGTCTCCGCGACAAACGAATCAAAATCATCATGGTCATGCTCACCGCCCGCCTCGTGCTCCATCTCATGATGCGATTTGCGCCCGCTGATCAGGTCTTCAGTGCCAGCACCGATGCCGAGCAAAACACTGACCGGCAAGTTGCCATTGCTCGCCTCAATCATCTTGACCGGCCTTGAACTCGCACCCGTCACAACACCGCGCACTTCGGCCATCTTTGCGGCATCGACCAAATCGCTCTTGTTGAGGATCACCAAATCCGCCGCGATGATCTGGTCTTCAAACACTTCCTCCAGCGGGTTTTCATGATCAAGATTGTCGTCCGCCGCGCGCTGCGCCGCCACCGCCTCTTCGTCGTCCGCAAACCGCCCGGCAGCAACAGCCGCGCTGTCCACCACCGTCACCACACCATCCACCGTCACCCGCGTCTTGATGCCCGGCCAGTTGAACGCCTGAACCAGCGGCTGCGGCAATGCGAGGCCCGAGGTCTCGATGATGATGTGGTCGATCTTGCGGTCGCGCTCGATCAGCTTGGTCATAGTCGGAATGAAATCATCCGCCACCGTGCAGCAGATGCAGCCATTGGTCAGCTCGACGATGTCATCCTCAGAACACGCATCCGCACCGCAGCTTTTCAGCACCTCGCCGTCAACGCCCAGATCACCAAACTCGTTGATGATCAGCGCAATCCGCCGCCCGCCCGCATTGGTGAGCAAGTTACGGATCAGCGTGGTCTTGCCGGACCCCAGAAAGCCCGTGATCACTGTGGCCGGTATCTTGTCGCCTTGCATGGCCTAACCCTTCAATCTCCGCGGCAATCCTGCCGTCACAAAATAAACTTCATCTGCCATAGCCGCCACCTTCTGGTGCAGCAGACCGGCATGATCACGAAACGCCCGCGCCATCGCATTGTCGGGCACAATCCCCTGCCCGACCTCATTGCTGACCAACACGATGGTTCCAGACAACGTCTCCAAAGCCAATATCAAACCATCCGCCTCGTCGGCCTGATCGCGCTCGGCCATCATTAGATTGGTCACCCATAGCGTCAGGCAATCGACCAGCACGGCTTTATCCGTCGCACACGTCTGCCCAAGCACCCCGCAAAGGTCTAGCGGCTCCTCTGCCAATTCCCATTCGGATCCCCGCCGCGCGCGGTGCGCGCCAACACGTCGGTGCATCTCCTCGTCAAACGCTTGGCCCGTCGCCACATAGGCTTTGGCAAGGCCGGATTGGTCAACCAACCCTTCGGCAAACGCGGACTTGCCAGACCGCGCCCCGCCGAGAACCAGTACAATCCGGCCCTTGTTCATGCCGCGTCCAATTTGGCGCGGTCCATCAGCCAGCCCATGGAGAGGCCAAGCACCAGCCAGAAGAACAGCGTGGTCGCCAAAGTCGCCACCACAAACTCTGCCGCCAGAAACGCGGGGACAGCGCTGGTAATGCCGGTCGGTTGCGGCGCGCCATAAAGGTGCGGCGCAATGAGCAGCATGACGCCAAAAACGCGGGCAATCGTGCCCTTGTTCAGAAACAGCAGCGCCAGCCCGACAACAGATAGCGCGACCGTCGCCAACCACCAATACTGCCGCGCGGCCAGATCAACATAAGGAAAGCCGGGAAGCTCCGGCGGCAAGCCGAGCGCTGGCAGAAACTGCACTGCCATCCACCCTGCCGCACCCCAGACAAGGCCGGTGGAAAACGTGACACTAACCCCGCTCGCCATCGAAACACCGGCCATCAGCAAGGCAAAGCCCGCACCCGTTGCAATGTTGGCAAACACCGTGTTCCAAAAGCGACCGAGAAACAGCGGCGCGTCCTCACCGGCTGCCGCCGCATGCTCATCTGCAGCAGGCTTTTCCGCCGCTGCAACAGGCGCATCATCAGCCACATGTTTGGAACCATCTGCATGCACATGCGCACCGGCCTCGGCGGCTGTTGCATGGTCATGTCCGCCGCCTTCAAACTTTTCAGCGTGAAGAATGATCGGCACAACTTTCGTCACCTGCAGCGGGGTCATGGCAATGCCCGCAAACAGGCCAGCCGCAAGCGCGGCAAGCAAAACTCTCACAATCATGATGTTTGATCGTCAGTGGCAGGGAAAGCCGTAAGAATGGCGCGTGTCGTGGGCCACATCATGCAGCACATCAGCATTGGCAAGGCCAGCGCCCCAAACGAACAGCGCCCCAAACAAAAGCGCGGCAATCGCCGCCTTCATGCGCTCGGAAACAAGTGCAGTGGACCCTGTAGAAATCGAACGTGCAGTCATCACAACCTCCGTGTTGGGACTGAGGGATAGCTCCCTTAGGACCGGGCATGATTGCCCATTTGCGCACGGCAGGTCTCCTGGCTCACGGGTTTAGAGCGTTATGACTTTAGATGGAACCACAGGCAGTGGCGGGATTTTGTGGCAAGACCAAGGAAAGACCCGCAGGACGCATTATAATGCGTTCAAGGGGCTTTTCGCAGGTATTGACGCAAAAGCGCCCGCTGAATGTGATTTCAGCTGAAGTCATAGTGCTCTAAGGTCTCGTCCGCCTTCCCGGTTTCCCAGTGGCTTGTTGGACGGGCCCTCGCCGCTCTACAGTCGCGGGGTCGGCTGCGATCAAAGTGCCCTGAATGGGTCCACCCCTCGCATTCCCTTTTGATCCTTGGGGCCAAAGCCTTTCGGGAACCATTTGCAATACCTTGATAGGGTCGACGCGCAGCCAATGTCAATCGCGGAAGCGACCACTGAAGACGCAACTGCACTTTCCATCACGAGGCGACAAACCTATTTCATCGCCGCGTGCAAAATACGCGCCGCAACATCGCACGTCTTGGCGATTTCCTCATCCGTCAATGTCGGATGAACCAGAAACATGATGCTGCTTTCGCCAAGCTCGCGCGCCACCGGCAGCCGTTCAGTCGGCCGGCCAGGCGCACTATCAAAAGCCTTCTCAAGATACACTTCCGAGGCAGTGCCCTGAAAACAGGGAACCCCCGCTAAGGTGATCTCATGCACAATCCGGTCGCGATCCCAGCCGTCTTTCAGATTTTCCGGACGAACATAGCCATAAAATTTGTAATAGGCATGACGGCAACCCGTCTGCGCCTCACAGCCGTTGCACCCGTGGCAGCGAACCTCCGGCATGCGGATAGCGCCCGATTCGCCCGCAACCGCCACCAATGCCGCGCGCAGTGCCTGCGCATGTCTCGAACGAACCGCCGTCCAGTCCGCCATCTTTTCGAGCTGAATTCGACCGATAACCGCTTGCATTTCGAGCATGCGCCAGTTCGTGCCGATGCTCTCGTGCACCCAGCGGAAACCGGGTGCATGCTGCCGGTTATAGACCGCATCATAACTCTTGCCATGATCCTTGAACGACCACATGCGCGACCAAAGTTCACGGTCATTGGTCGTCACCATGCCGCCCTCGCCCCCGGTGGTCATGATCTTGTCCTGACAGAAAGACCACGCACCGACATGGCCGATGGAGCCGACAGAGCGCCCCCGGTAAAGCGCGCCATGCGCCTGCGCACAATCCTCGATCACCTTGATCCCGCGCGCATTCGCCAGTTCCATGATCGGGTCCATGTCGCAAGGCCAGCCGCCGATATGCACGGCAATGATTGCCTTGGTGCGTTCGCTCACGACCTTGGCGATCGTCGCCGCGCAGATATTCCCGCTCTCTCGGTCAACATCTGCAAAAACCGGAATTGCCCCGGCATTCACCACACAAGAAACAGAAGCAATAAACGTGCGCGGCGCAACCACAACTTCGTCAGAAGCCAAGCCGCCGTGCATCGACCCGATACCCAAGCCATGCAACGCAAGATCAAGCGCCAAAGTGCCGTTGGACAACGCAATCGCATGAGCCGTGCCAACCCAGGCCGCATATTCTTTCTCAAACGCCCGGCACTCTTGGCCGGTCCAATAGTTCACCTTGTTCGAAAGCAGCACATCGGAAACAGCTGTGGCCTCCTCATTGGTGAATGATGGCCAAGGCGAAAAAGGTGTGTTGAGCATGACTGGACTTTCTATCTCGATTTCGCCGGATTGCCGACCACAGTTTCGCCCGGCGCTACATCGCGCGTGACAACTGCACCCATTCCAATAACCGCGCCACGCCCGATGACGAGCGGCTTGTCAGGTGTTCCCTGCTTTATCACAGCACCCGAACCAATATAGGCATGATCACCGATATGAACATTGCCATTGCACTTGGCCCCCGGCGCAAACGTCACAAAATCACCAATCACGCAATCATGCTCAACGTAGGAATAAAGATTGGCATGAAAGCATCGCCCGATTCGGATGTTTGATGTCAGCGTGACAAAGGGCGAAAGACACGCGCCCTCGCCGATCTCGACGTCGTCCATTACAACCACATTGGAAGCCCGTGCATCGCGCAGCAGTACGCCTGCCGCGTCGCAGAGCTTGGCCTTTTCTGCTCTCAACTTGCTGTTCGCAATGGCAATGCAAACGCTGCGGTGTGTCGCAGGCGCATCAAGAAAGCCCTGCCAGCGCAAGATATCGTGCCCGTTCACATGCAAAAGTGGGTCGAGATCATCAATAAACACCAGCCTGACATCCAGCCCCGCAAGAGTATCACGCAGAATCGGCAGTATGCCCCTTCCGCAGCCACTCGCGCCATAAACGCCCACCAACTCTGTCATGACGTCTTGCTTCCGGTAAACTTGGGCATCGTTGCCTCACCAACCGCCGTTATGCCGTCACGCACGACGACCTTGCGAAGCGTCATCCAGATGATCTTGATATCCAGAAACAATGTCCGGTTATCAACATACCAGACATCCAAAGCGAATTTCTCATCCCAATTCAATGCATTGCGCCCGTTCACCTGCGCCCACCCGGTAATGCCCGGCCGAACCTCGTGCCGTCGCGCTTGAGCGATGGAATAAAGCGGCAAATATTCCATCAACAACGGCCTCGGCCCGACAAGGCTCATGTCACCCTTTAGAACATTCCAAAGGCCGGGCAGCTCATCAAGACTGGACGACCGCAGAAAGCGTCCAAACTTCGTCAGCCGTTCTGAATCCGGAAGCAGGTTTCCAGCCTTGTCAACACCGTCGCGCATGGTCCGGAACTTGTAAATCTGAAACGGCGCACCGCGCAGTCCGGGGCGCTGCTGGCAGAATAACACGGGGCTCCCCAGGTTGCGCCTGACCAGCAGTGCAACGACTGCAATCACCGGTGCAAACAGCACAAGTGCG
>JANPEK010000191.1:0-18299 GCA_031422915.1 Phyllobacteriaceae bacterium
GCAATCGCCAGAATGGCGGTCTTCGGTGCCACAGGGGCGTTTGGCAAAATTTTGTCGCGGATGGCGATGTCGATGTTGGCAAAATCCGCCGTGCGCACCGTGTCAAACGGCACTTGTTCGCCGTCTGACGAAAGCACCAGCGCAAAGCGCGCATTGGTGCCGCCGATGTCGCCAACCAGAACGGGGAACTCAAAACCAGCCATGCTCTCAATCACCCCGGTTGCCGCCGCTTTGAGGCGGCAAAATTGTCCTGACAAGGATTTCCTCAGTCGCCCGGTTGAGCGCCATGGGAATGTCATACACGAGCGCAAGCCGCATTAAAGCCTTCACATCCACATCATGCGGCATCGGCGTCAGTGGATCGACAAAAAAGATCAGCCCGTCAACATTGCCCTCGGCAATCAGTGCACCAATCTGCTGGTCCCCGCCAAGCGGCCCGCTTTTCACCCGCCTGATCGACAGTTCCGGACAGGCAGCCAACACCAGACCGCCGGTCGTGCCCGTCGCGACAAGATCATGCGCCGCCAAAGACGCCCGATGCGCGATGGCAAAGGCCACCATGTCATCCTTCTTCTGGTCATGGGCAATCAAGGCAATCTTCAAGGACCCCTCCCGAACGGCTTGAATTGAAACCGCTTTAAATCCTGTAACAAACGAAGTCAAAAATGGGAAGTCAACTTGAGGTCAAGCCACAGCACTCCCACGGTGGGCTATTTCACAACACGCAAAAAGCCCTGAGGTGGTTCAGTGATACCTGCAACATCAAGGCGATACATAGCTTGAAATTCTTCAACCGTTAGGTGAACAATTGCAGCAAGCTCTGATATTGAGTACCCCAATTTCTTGATATGAAAGGCAATGATCTGACGAAGCAACGAAGGAACTTCTTTCTGGGGTTCATTAGGTTCACGTTTTCGATACCCCAAACGCCCCATTTCCATCCAAAACGACTTTCGCTGATATGGCGTTATCAGTCCAAGTCTGTCAGCGCGTACTGCAATCGCCGCCATGGACACTTTCCAATACATTTTCATGTTCATCAATTGGCGAAGATCAAATCTGCGAAGTTGCGGGCGCACCTCATGTGCAGGCAAAAGAAACGCCCCTGCGAAAGCATCAGCTTCTTCTTCCATTTCATCATCATTCTTCACGGTCACGGTATGAAGCAACATATGACCCAGTTCGTGGGCGAGAGTGTGTCGCATACGATCAGCGGGGGCATTTATATTCACGAAGAACAGGACAGGAAGGCCGTCAATACGTTGGCTCATGGCATCTATTAGATCAGACCCAAAATCGCAGGGAATGACAATACCCCCTAAACTTTCTATCAGGTCAACCATGCTTGGTATCGGCCCTGTCGGGATCATCCAGCGTTCGCGCAAGTGACGTGCCAACTCTTCTACAGAAAACGCTTCGCGTGATTTGCCGATGTATTCGTCCCTATCGACCTCCGGAATAAGGCCGTTTGTCTTGAGTTCATAAGAGCGCATAAGTTTGACGACATGGAGTCGGCGGATATTCATTTCCGCAACAATTTTGCCCAGTGCCTTTGCCGACAACTTCTTCCGCTTTCTGAAATGGAAGGGAGGCATGCCATAAGGCCTGCCATACTCATAGAAAAACCCGACCTGATATCCCAGGACTCGTGAAACATCTCTCACAAACTCAAGCGGCGGATCAGATAGGCCACTTTCATACTTTGAAACTGTGCCTTGCCCGACAGCAAGCAGATCTGCCAATTCTGACTGCGTAAGTCCCCGCGAATCCCTCGCGAGCGTCATCATATGATGATTGAATTGGTCCATGGGTACTGCCAATCAAAAACTATACGAATCTACGCTGCTTTGTCACATCAACCCAGATCGGCTCACCAATTTTCCGATTCTCAGACGAAACGACTGCAGCACACCAAGCTATGGATCTGCCTTCTGGGCGCGCGACCTGCGACCTGCGAAATTCAATGCCAGTGCGATCCAACAGATAGCCAACGGTTAAGCGAACTGGCGGCATCGGCAAATTTGGTAATACCTTTCCAGCGTCAAATGCCTTGGCCTGTGACGTAGGATAACGTCGAGACCATCCGTTCTCGTCCATTTTCTTGAAACGAACTACAATATCTGCGTTCTTTAACAGCCACAATTTTAGTCCTCGAATCTCGATTGGAAGAATATCAGATCGCCCATCAAACATTCGATCAGCACCGGCGACAACATGTGCATAGGTGCACGCCGCCTGCGCTCTGTTATCCAACTCCACGAGATCAGCGGCGTCGTATCGCAGATAGCGCAGATGCGCCTCTCTCATAATTTGATCGAAGTCATCCAGAGTTTCTCCAACGGCATTCATCAGTTCTGAAATCGAACGAGTTGGCATCTGCACTGTCCTTGCGGGGATATCAATAAAGCAGGTAGCCATTCTGACGACGAAAATCAAGAAAAATATTCCAAAAAAAATTCCACTTTGGTGTCAAAGTGTTCTTGAAGAGCAGCACTTTGCGCCATTCTTCAAGTAAATCTTACTGCAACCCAAGCGTGACTTCCGCCGCCGACGCCGGAGCTGCCGCGTCAAGCACCTGCGCACAGACCGGGGGCAAATCTTTCAGTGTCACCGGCTTCTTTTTGACCGGTGGCTTGTCGGTTTTCTTCGCCTTGCGCCAAGGCTCATCCGTAAACCACCAGGCCAGCGCCTCGCCGCAGCCGTCGCCCTTCGCCACCGCTTCCTGTCCCCGGCAGCCGACAGCGCCTGCCGGGCATTTGATGCGCATGTGGAAATGATAGATGTGGCCCCAATACGGGCGAACTTTTGAGAGCCATGCCCGGTCGCCTTTGACCGTGTCGCACAGTTTTTTCTTGATTCCGGGATGGACAAGTATCCGCTCGACCTGCGGATAGCCCGCCGCAGTCTTCAGGATTGCCGCCTGTCCGGGCGTCCAGATGTCGGGATCAACATACAGCGAATCGCCCTTCAGCATGGATGTCGCCGACAGTTTCTCGCGCTCGTCGCGCGTCAGTTTTCTGCTTGGCATCGGCGTCAGCCAGATGTCGGCGTCAAGACCGATCTGGTGCGAGGCATGACCGGTCAGCATCGGTCCGCCGCGCGGCTGCGAAATGTCGCCAACCAGCAAGCCGTTCCAGCCAACCTTCTTGCCATCAAGCGCCAGTTGCTGCACGGTTTTGACAAGATCCGGATGGCCCCAGTTGCGGTTGCGCGACAGGCGCATAACCTGCCAAGCCGGTCCATCAACGGGAATGGCCACGCCGCCGGCAAGGCAGCCCTTTGAATAGAAGCCTGCGGGCTGCGCCGGCATCAGCGCCGGGAGCGCAGCCGCGCCAAACAGCTTCTTGGCCGGTACATCCTCGGCAATCGATGCTGTGACAAAGGACAGGCTGCAAGCAAGCGCTGCTGCGATGCGGATTGTCTTGTTGACAGCTTGCGCGATCATGTCGGTACTCGCCTGTTCATGGAATGCGGTTCAATCAATTCTACACCTGAATTGGGTTAGCGAAACGTTAATATCTGCCGCCTTGCCACTCGCCATTTTGCCACATCCGAGTCAACGCAGTCCGATAGTCGGGATAGTCGAATTCAAAGCCGGTCGCCCGCACCTTCGCGTTCGACACCCGCTTGACCTCACCATAAAACGAGCGTGCCATCGGTGACATGTTGGCATCATCATAGTCGATTTCCAATGGCGGGGCGACACCCATCAGACCGGCGGCAAATGTCACGACATCCTGCGGCGGGGCTGGCTCATTGTCTGTCACGTTGAACAGGCCGCCGGTCTGGCTCGCGCCCAGATGCAACGCCGCGCGGGCGATGTCCTTGACATGGATGCGGTTGAAAACCTGGCCCGGCTTGATGATGCGCTTGGCCGAACCGTCGTCAAGATTGCAGAACGTATTGCGCCCCGGCCCGTAAATGCCCGAAAGCCGCAAGATCGCCAAGGGAATGCCCGACGCTTTTGCATAAGCCGCCCACGATTTCTCCGCCTCCAGCCGGTCAAATGACCGCTGCGACACCGGCTTGCATTGGGTTGTCTCGTCCACCCACCCGCCATCATGGTCGCCATAAACGCCGACGGTGGACAGGTAGCCAATCCATTGCAGACTTGTTGCCTGTTGTTGCAACAGCTTGGAATGCACAGGAACCAATGGATCTCCACTTTCATCCGGCCCGATCGACATCAACAAATGTGTCACCTCGCCAAGCCGGTGCAGGACATCCTCGCTGAGCACTTTTCCGTCAAAAACAAACGGCTCCAGCCCGGCCTTTTCCAGCGCAACAAACTTGGCAGCACTGCGTGTTGTCCCTGCCACCGTCATGCCTTTGCCTGCCAGCAGCCGGCCGGTTTCCAACCCCGAAAAGCCTGCGCCGAAGATGAACCAGTTTCCGCCGCTCATGCCATTGCCTTGCCAGATATCACTCTCAACTCGCCCTGCATCATCGGTTCACTCAAATCAATGCCATCGAGATAGGGCCTCACTCCCTCCATGCCAACCAGTTCGCAGAGCGCCCATATCGCCGTCGCGCGCACCAGCGCATCCGCATCCGCGATGAGCGCCGCAACCGGTGCAACCAGCGAAACATCCTCGCTGTTCCCCGCCGCAATCAGTACATTGCGCATGAACCGGCTGCGCCCGATCCGTTTGACCGGACTGGCGGAAAAATGCGCACGGAATTGCGCATCATTCAGTTCCAGAAACCCAGCAATCGACGGCGATACCAGATCAGCCCGCGCCTTCAGCTTCGCCTCGCTCGCCGCCGCTGCAAATTTGTTCCAGGGGCAGACCGCAAGGCAATCGTCGCAGCCATAAATCCGGTTGCCAATCTGTTTGCGGAATTCATGCGGGATCGGCCCGTCATGTTCGATGGTCAGATAAGAAATACAGCGCCGCGCATCGAGCTGGTAGGGTGCGGGGAAGGCGTCGGTCGGACATATATCAAGACACGCGCGGCAGGTCCCGCAATGGTCTTCCTCCGCCTTGTCGAAATCCAGCTCCGCCTCTGTGAAAATCGAGCCGAGGAAAAACCACGAGCCATGCTCGCGGCTGACAAGGTTGGTGTGTTTGCCCTGCCAGCCAAGCCCTGCCGCTTGCGCCAACGGCTTCTCCATCACCGGGGCGGTATCAACGAAAACTTTGACGTCTTTGCCGGTCACCGACTTCAAGCGGTCAGCCATGGTCTTCAGCCGCCCCTTTATCACCTCGTGGTAATCTCGGTTGCGCGCATACACCGAAAGGTTTGCACGCGTCTTGTGGTGAAGATTTTCGAGCGGGTCCGCCTCGGGCGCATAATTCATCGCCAGCACGATAATCGAGCGGCATTCGCGCCACAATCGCGCAGGATTGGAGCGCCGTTCGAGAGTCTCTTCCATCCAATTCATCGTCCCATGCCAGCCATTGGCGACGAAGCTTTTGAGGTGTGTCGCAACGCCCCCTTCCAGCTGCGCAGACGCAATTCCGATGGCGCAGAAACCCAGATCGCGCGCGTCCTGTTCGAGCCTTTGACGGATGCGCTTCAAATCAGGTTCGCCGCCGGGCACACTCAAAAGTCCAAATTGGCATAATGAGAGGCAGGCGCCATGCCGCGCACCCGGTCGCCCAAGAGTGGGCGGAAGGAAGGTCGCGATTTGACGCGTGTGTACCAGTCTTTCGCCGCATCAGCATCTTTCCACGACACCTCACCAATGTAATCAAGCACGGAAATCGCCGCCGCTGCCGCCAGATCGGCATAAGAAAACCGGCTTCCGGCCAGCCAATCCCGCGTTCCGGCCAGCCAATTGAGATATTTCATGTGCTGGCGGATGTTGGCTCTTGCTGCACGCAGCGAAGCCGAATCCGGCGCGCCGCCGCCTTCTTCCGCGCTCATCAACAGTTTGAACACGCGCTCGCGAATCAGATGGCGTGTGACTTCATTTTCCATTTTCAACAGAAACCAGTCGCAAAGCCGCCGCGCTTCGGCGCGTTCAAACGGGTCTTCGGCGAGCAACCGCCGCTCGCGCTTCAATGCCCCGCGCGTCTCGTCGAGATATTCGGCAATCACCATCGCACCGGAGATCGCGTGATTGCGCTCTGCCATCAAAACCGGGAGTGTGCCTGCCGGGTTGAGCGCCAGAAACTCCCGCCGCCGCTCCCATGGCCTCTCCTCAACTACCTCAAACTCGACGGCATATTCGCCCAAGGCCAGCCTTGCGAAGCGGGAGGGAGTGGACATGGCATGGTGAAATAGTGTGAGCATCGGCCTGCAGGCGCTGGTGATTCGGGTTTTGAACTCCGGAAACAGCCCCCGCCATCCCCCGGATTCGTCTGATCCGACCTATAGGGTGAACCGTCCATTCTGACAAGCGAGCGCGCGGAATACCGCGCTCTATCGGGGAACGCGCATGGCCAGTGGAACAATTGTCGAAGCAGCTCTTCTTGGCGTGCTCGAAGGCCTCACTGAATTCATCCCCGTGTCGTCCACCGGTCACATACTTCTGGCCGGACATTTCCTCGGTTTCGATTCCGCAGGCAAGACGTTTGAAGTGCTGATCCAGCTCGGCGCGATCCTCGCGATCCTTACCGTTTACTTCGCACGGCTGTGGAAAATTCTCACCGATCTGCCCTCGGACAAGCGAACCCAGCGCTTTGTGCTCGGCGTTCTGGCCGCCTTTCTGCCAGCCGCCATTCTCGGCGCGCTTGGCCATGACATCATCAAGACGGTGTTTTTTGAATCGCCGAAGCTCATCTGCGTCATGCTGCTGCTTGGCGGCCTGATCCTGCTCGCCGTTGACAAGATGAAATTTCAGCCGCGCTATACGAACATTATGGACTATCCGCCCTCGCTCTGCCTCAAGATCGGCCTGTTCCAGTGCCTTGCGCTGATCCCGGGCACCTCACGCTCTGGCGCAACCATCGTCGGTGCCTTGCTGATGGGGACGGACAAGCGCTCGGCGGCGGAGTTTTCGTTCTTTCTGGCTATGCCGACCATGGCCGGAGCATTCGCCTATGATCTCTACAAGAACCGCACGCTGCTGTCGTTTGATGACAGCATGTTGATTGTCACCGGCTTTATCTGTGCTTTTGTGACGGCCGTTATTGTCGTGCGTTATGTGCTTGATTTCGTTTCGAACAACGGCTTCGCCTTCTTCGCCTGGTGGCGGATCATCGTTGGCGCAGCGGGCTTGGCGGCCCTCTTCACATTTGGCTGAGCAAGCCCCGGCGCAGCATGTCGAGCGCCAGCAACGTCAGTATCAGCTTGAAGACCAGCCGGAATTGTACTTCCGGAATTCGGTCGAGCAGTCGCGATCCGGTCAGCGTGCCAAGATAGCCGGTGGCAATCATCGCCGCGATGAGCGGTAGCCAAGGGCGGAAGGCAAAGCCGGCCAGCCCGAAGGCGACGACCTTCAAACCGTGCTGGATGATCAGCCCAGCCGCGCTTGTCGCCACAACCGCTTTGCGGTCGCCGGGAAGCATCGCCGCCACGACCGAGGCCAGCAACGGGCCTGTCGCACCGAGGAACATGGTCAGAAACGCGATGACCGCCGAGGCAATGGCAAGCCCGGCCCCGGTCAGCGCCTTGATACCCGGCACCCTGCCCCATGTCATGAACAGGATGAACACGCCCAGCACAATCTTCATCAACGCGTCCGGCAGCTGCACCACAGTCACCGCGCCAATCGCCGCGCCGATGACCGACCCGGCGAGGAACGGTTTCAGGAATGTCCTGTTGACATGGGCGCGCTGAACGAATGTCCGTCCGGCATTGGAGCCGAACTGCACCAGCCCCTGTACAGGAATCAACGCCACGACCGGCACAAACAGCCCCATCAGCGCCAGCATCATCACACCGCCGCCAATGCCGAAGCTTGCTGTCGTTGCAGACGTGAAAAAGCTCGCGATGATCAGCAATAAAGCGGCACCTGCGCCCATTCCGTCAGGCAGCAGGGTCATCAGGTCAAACATCAATCAGGGTGCAGCGCTGCTGGCAGCGGGATACTGGCCGCGGGCGCGGAAGCGCCAGAGATAAGTTGGCAGGATCGCTTCCATCGTGCGCGGCGTGATGCCGATGCCTTCGAGCGTGCGACCGTCCTTGATCGCCTTGGCGGAGACGACATTGTCGCTCTCAAGCAGCGTCACCTGATCGCGCGTCAGCTGCGGGCTCGGCAAAAGGCCAGCCACAGTGCCGAGAATGCGCGCCGCCCAGAACGGGATCGGCAGCAGGATGCGCTTGCGTTCGACCACAGTCAGCAGCTCCTGCATCAATTCCTTGAACGTGCGCACTTCCGGGCCGCCCAGCTCATAGACCTTGCCGCCGGCAAGCTCTCCATCGACCGAGCGCGCAATCGCTTCCGCCACATCGCCCACATAGACCGGTTGGAACTTCGTATTGCCGCCGCCAATCAGCGGCAACATCGGCGAATAGCGGGCCATTGCCGCAAATTTGTTGAAGAAACCGTCTTCCGGTCCAAAAATTATCGACGGACGCAGGATCACCGCATCTTTCACGGTCTCCAGCACAGCCGCTTCCGCCAGACCTTTGGTGCGGGCATAATCGCTTGCCGAATCCTTGTCCGCGCCGATTGCCGAGACATGGGTCAGACCGGCCTTTGCAGCGCGGGCCGCCTCGGCAATCGCGCGCGCGCCAAATTCCTGCACCGCGCCAAAATTCTGCGCGCCGCTCTCATGCAAAATGCCGACCAGATTGACCACATGGTCCGCGCCCTCGACCGCCCGGTCCACTGACCAGCGAAAACGCAAATTGGCCTGAACGGCTTGAATCTGCCCGACACCGCCAAGCGGCTGCAGATGGATGGCCAGATCCGGACGGCGCACCGCCACACGGACGCGATACCCGCGCTTGGCCAGCGCCCGCACCACATGCCGCCCGAGAAATCCCGACCCGCCGAACACGGTGACGAGTTTGTTGTTGCCGCTCTGTGCCATGTCAAATCTCCGGAGAATTGGCTAGGTCTTAGTTGATTTTTTCAAGAGTGGCAAAGAGGTTTGATTGCCGCATTCATGAGCACTTGGTTGACGTTATCGCGCAGAGAGAGCCAACGGGGAGTCTCACTTGATGCGGCATCGCTCGCCTTGTTTCCAAGTTGGACTTCCAAGTTCGGGTTTTCAGGTTCGGGATTTCAAGTCCGGAGGCGATGGTCCGAAGCGGCAGGCGTCGCGGCGAGATGAGAGTCCGGCACGAAGTGTCATATGTGGTCAAAGTTTTGTCCTGTGAAACCGGCTGCGCATGTGCGGGGCAATCAACCATGCAATTGGTGCGGCTAGAACAAAGGACACGATCACGACTGTCGGGAGCCATACCGTCGCGTTTTCTGACAGAGATGGGATGGAAAGCACGGTGACCGCGCCGATCCCGAATACAACGGCGTTCACCATCATGTAGATCAACGCGGCGATAGCCAAACGAGTGGACATCGGATTTCCTTTCACGGATTATCACATATGAACAAACGCGATGTCGCATTGATTGTTCCCATCGCAGCTTCTCAAACAATTCGACGCAACAAAAAACCCGCCGGGTTTCCCCGGCGGGTTCCAATTTTGGGAACTGAGACAGTTCAGATCACTTCTTGGCCTTCAGCGCAGCGCCGAGGATGTCGCCGAGCGATGCGCCAGAGTCGGTGGAGCCATACTGTGCGACGGCTTCCTTCTCTTCGGCGATTTCCAGCGCCTTGATCGAGACCTGCAGCTTGCGGGTCTTCTTGTCGAAGGCGATGACGCGAGCGTCAACCTTCTGGCCAACCTGGAAACGCTCCGGACGCTGTTCGTCACGGTCACGCGACAGGTCGCCGCGACGGATGAACGAGGAGAGATCCTGATCGACCAATCTCACTTCGATGCCGCCATCGGTGATGGACGTGACTTCGCAAGTGACGATGGCGTTCTTGCGCAGTTCGCCGGAGGCTGCCGGAGCTTCGCTAGCGCCAGCTTTGGACAGTTGCTTGATGCCGAGCGAGATGCGTTCCTTCTCAACGTCCACGTCAAGCACTTGCGCTTTGACCATTTCGCCCTTCTGGAAGTCCTCGATCGCCTGCTCGCCCGGACGGTTCCAGTCGAGATCAGACAGATGAACCATGCCGTCCACATCGCCGTCGAGGCCGATGAACAGGCCGAATTCGGTCTTGTTCTTGACTTCGCCTTCAACGACGGTGCCGTTCGGATGCGACTTGGCAAAAGCGCTCCACGGATTGTCGAGCGTCTGCTTGAGACCCAGCGAGATACGGCGCTTGACCGGATCAACTTCCAGAACCAGCACATCGACTTCTTGGCTGGTTGACAGGATCTTGCCCGGGTGGACGTTCTTTTTGGTCCACGACATTTCCGAAACGTGGATCAGTCCTTCGATGCCCGGCTCGATTTCGACGAATGCGCCGTAGTCGGTGATGTTCGTCACCTTGCCGGTGATCTTCGCGCCGAGCGGATATTTCGAACCAATGGAAGACCACGGATCAGACTCAAGCTGCTTCATGCCGAGCGAAATACGATGGGTTTCCTGGTTGATGCGGATGATCTGCACCTTGATCTGCTGACCGATGGTCAGAAGTTCGGACGGGTGGTTGACGCGGCGCCATGCCATGTCGGTGACATGCAGAAGACCGTCAATGCCGCCCAGATCCACGAACGCGCCGTAATCGGTGATGTTCTTGACGGTGCCGTCAACGATCTGGCCCTCTTCAAGGTTCTGCACGATTTCCGAGCGCTGTTCTGCGCGGGACTCTTCCAATACCGAACGGCGCGAGACAACGATGTTGCCACGGCGCTTGTCCATTTTGAGGATCTCAAACGGCTGCAACACATGCATGAGCGGAGACACATCGCGGATCGGACGGATATCAACCTGGCTGCGCGGCAGGAAGGCCGTCGCGCCATCAAGATCGACAGTGAAGCCGCCTTTGACCACGTTGAAGATCGTGCCTTCAACGCGCTCGCTCTTGGCGAACTTCTCTTCGAGCTTGACCCAGCTCTCTTCGCGGCGGGCCTTGTCACGCGACAAGACAGCTTCGCCCAATGCGTTTTCGATGCGCTCGACATAGATGTCGACCATGACGCCCGGCTTCAGCGAGCCGTCTTTCGCCTGCGCCCCAAATTCCTTCAGCGCCACACGGCCTTCGACTTTCAGACCGGCGTCGATGACGACCATGTCCTTTTCGATGGCAATGATGCGTCCCTTGACGACCGAGCCTTCAGCCAGGTCATTGGTGACAAATGATTCTTCAAGAAGCGCGGCGAAATCTTCGCGCGTCGGATTGGTTTTGGACATGTAATCTCCTGGAAGCCTTGAATTCTGCGGCAATTTCCGCCGTCAGTCAGTTCAAGACGTGGCACCTTGGTTGGTGTTGCGTTTGCCAAATCAGCCTGTCCGCCCATTCTCGGGCTGAAGCCTTTTTACAAAGGTCCGGTGCAAAGACCGGCTGCTCGGCGGTTATTTTGCTTTCAAAGCCCTGACGCTCTCAATGATCGAAACGGCTGCCGAAAACGCGGCTTCTATACCCATGTTGGAGGTATCAAGCAAGTGCGCGTCTTGCGCCGGTTTCAACGGCGAATCAGCACGGCCCATATCGCGGGCGTCGCGGACCTCGATGGCCTCAAGGATCGCTTCATGATCCGCATCTCCGTTGCGCATCAGCTCTTCGTCAAACCGCCGCTTGGCGCGCACTTGCGCCGTCGCTGTAATGTAGAGTTTCACCGTGGCATCCGGGCAGACGACCGTGCCGATGTCACGCCCGTCAAGCACCGCGCCTGACGGCTGGCGGGCGAAATGGCGCTGCTTCTCGACAAGGATTCTGCGCACCTGCGGGATAACTGCAATTTTCGATGCCGCTTCGCCAATTTCATGCACGGAGAGCGTCGCACGGTCGAGCATCGATAGGTCGATGGTTTTAGCCGTCCGCGCAGCTGCCTCTTGGTCGTCGAGCGAAAGTCCGGCGTTCAGCATCGCCTTGCCAACGGCGCGATAAGTAAGTCCTGTATCCAGATGCGGCAACTGGTAGCGCACAGCCAGTCGGCGGGCGAGCGTGCCTTTGCCCGAAGCTGCAGGTCCGTCGATGGCGATGAGTAGCGTCATGCAGGGCGTTCAACAGGGAAAATGCCCAAAGCGCAAGATCACTGGTAGTCTTTGGCCAAAGCCGTCTGCGCCACTGGCGGGCGGTACTTCGTTTTCAGAACATTATTGTTGCGCGGCGGCAGCATGCCATAGGGGAAGAGATTGAACAGCGGCAGCTCAAAATAGTCACGCACGGCCTGCGCTCGCCTGCGCAGTTTTTTGCTCGAACGCGGGTCACTGATGATCGCGTTCGCCGCCGCCATCATTTCGCGGTTGCACTCAAGCCGGTTGCGCCCCTCAATGAAGCAGGCGTCATGCTCAAGACAGGCCGCATCCAGCCGGTCCACCGGTTTGGCGCTGAGATCGCCAGTCTTGGTCCCAATGCCGCAATAATTGCCGACGACAAGGCTCGAAGGCTTGTTCGGCCGCATCACACGGGGGCGGGCATCACGAGGTGCCCTCCTGCTCAACGAAAGGATTGGCGCAGCCGGAAAGCAGCATGACCAACGCCAGCGTGATCGACAGACGGAAGATTGATTTCCATAGGCTCGAATAGTCACCGCAGCGGGTCCGCGCGTTATTGCCCTGCATTCGCGTGGTCATAGTTCGGCCAACAACGGACGCGGGGCTGGCTTTTTCAGTTCCGTTGGATGGCCCGCATTGCATTTTGCCTGGCAAGGGCAAGCGCCGTGAGGCTGATCTTTTTGAGATAAGCGGCAGACAACTTGCCCAACGGTTCCAATGAATTGAAATCATGCAATTCGGATTCAGTTGCAATATTGTACTCATCCAACATGATCCAAGCTGGTGGTTTAACACCACACCGCTTGCACTCGTCTTTCGGCAATGTGTCAAAAATCCGGCCTTTGCGCGGTTCTTGGCTGGTGATCGCAAACATGAACATGAGTTCGGGTTGGCTGGACGGGCGAACCAACAGGCAGGCGGGCCGGTTCTTGCGCCCGGATTCTTCACCCGCATCAAATTCTCGCGCCCAGAGATCGCTGTAGCGATAAATGGCCACTCGTTCGAGCACGCTCAAGTTTCCGCCAGCAGGTCTTCAAGGGCTTCCATCAGCAAATCATTGACCGCATCGGGCGCATCTTCAATGCGATATGCCCTGCCATGGCGAAGAATTTCATAGGTTGATGCGGGCATCATCACCAGTTTCGGCTTGCCACGCTTGGTCAGGCTGACAGGCGCGATCATTGCCGCGTCAACCACTTCGCCGGACTGGCGGTTGAGATCGGACAGGGTAAAGCTCTTCATCGGTCAACCTCGCTTGATTCAAGCATGTATAATACGTGAAATACGTAAAACACGCAAGACGGGAGATCAAATACCGCGCATCAACCCGCCGTCCACGCGCAGGTTCTGGCCGGTAATATAGCCTGCGCCATCGGAGACAAGAAAGGCGATGGTAGCAGCAATTTCTTCCGAGGTGCCATACCTTCCCATCGGCACGGTATCGCGCCGCTCGTCAGTCTGCGGCAGGCTGTCGATCCATCCGGGCAGCACATTGTTCATGCGAACATTGTGGCCGGCGTGGCTTTCGGCAAACAGCTTGGTGTAAGCGGCAAGGCCCGCCCGCGCCACCGCCGAGGTTGGAAACATCGACGACGGCTCCGTGACCCACGCCGTTGAAATATTGACAATGCAGCCGCTCTTTTGCGCAATCATGATAGGCGCGATAAGGCGCGTGGCGCGCACAACATTCATGAAATAAACGTCAAGACCCGTGTGCCATTGCTCGTCGGTGATCTCGAGCAGCGGCGCGCGCGGACCATGCCCGGCGGAATTGACCAGCGCATCAATGCGGCCGAATTTTTCCATCGACAGATCAACGAAACGCTTGAGGTCATCCACATACAGGTTGGAGCCGGTGAAACCAAGCCCGCCGAGCTCTTTTGCCAGCGCCTCGCCTTTTCCGGACGAGGACAGGATCGCAACATTGAAGCCTTCAGCCGAGAGCTTGCGCGCCGCCGCCGCCCCCATGCCAGACCCGCCGCCGATGATGAGTGCTGTTTTGGTGGCCATGATCTAATCCACTTTCCCATATTTGCGGACCAGATCCGCCATTTCATCTTGCCCATTTTCAGCCAGACCTGCGGCCACGCCGACACTGTCAACTGCTGGCCGGTTCTGACTGACTTTCCATTTGCCGCGGATGTCTTCGATATCCATTTCTATGCCGACAATCGCCCGCTTCTGAATCTCGATGTATTTCGCCGGTGCGTCATCAATCGACCATTCGGCCGCACGGCCCTTTTCATGACCGGCTGTCAGCGCCGACAATTGGCTGTGCAGCCAGACCGGATCATCCATGATCCGGACAGTACCACGCACTTGAACAGAAACGTAGTTCCAGGTCGGCACGACTTTGCCATGATCTTTTTTGGTCTGATACCAGGACGGCGTCACATAGGCGTCAGAACCCTGAAACACCGCCAAGGCCTTGGCCCCTTTTGCCAGATGCTGCCATTGTGGATTGGCCCGTGCCAAATGCATGCGCAAAACGCCACGGTCACCGATACTAGCGTCAAGCAGGAACGGGATTGGATTGGCTTGGACATCATCTGCATCGGCGGAAATCAGCAAGCCAAGTGGATGCGCCGTGATCAGCGCGTGAAGCGTCGGCAGGTCATCCTCCACGAAATGGGCTGGCTCATACATCCTGGTCAGTTCCTCAAGGTGACGTTTTCGCCATCACTTTCGACTTTATTCTTGCGAGCCATCGGCGAAAAATCTCTGGCCAATCTTTACCAAAACCCAAGCGATAACGCACAAGACGGTAAAACTTGGAATCAGAAAAAGTGCAAACCCTGAAATTGCCGCAACAAAGGTAAACAGACTTTCCAACGCTGTGCCAGATATTGAACCGAAATTGCCTGCCAATGCCCATGTACTTATTGTGGCCAGCAAAAATAGAATCAAAGTTATGCACAAGATGGCCGCAAAACCGCCAAACCGCTCTTTGAAATAGAAGCGTTCGACCGCGTATGGCAGCAGCATTATCATTACAAGAGCGAAAAAATGCAGGTGCTCCACCATTTGCTATTGCAGTGAAATCACCGCCCCCAGCCCCGTCATCAAATCCATGAACTCCGGAAAGCTGGTCGCAATCATTGTCGCGTCATCGACCGTCACCGGCTTTCCCGCTGCCAGCCCCATGACAAGGAATGCCATGGCAATCCGGTGATCAAGATGCGTCGCAACAGTGCCTCCGCCAAGTCCCTTGCCGCCCGGACGCCCACGCACCGTGAGCCAGTCATGGCCTTCGGTGCAGTCTGCGCCATTGGCTTCCAGCCCCCGTGCCACAGCGGCGAGGCGGTCTGATTCCTTGACGCGCAATTCATCAAGGCCGGTCATTTTGGTCTCGCCTTCGGCAAACGACGCCGCAACGGCCAGCACCGGATATTCGTCAATCATCGACGGCGCGCGGTCTGCCGGAACCATGACGCCCTTCAGGTCCGACGAGCGCACCCGCAAATCTGCCACATCCTCGCCGCCGGCGAGGCGCGGATTGTTGATCTGAATGTCCGCTCCCATTTCCTGCAATGTCAGAATGAGGCCGGTGCGGGTCGGGTTCATCAACACATTGGTGATGGTCACATCCGAGCCGGGCACAATGAGCGCTGCGACCAGCGGGAAGGCAGTGGACGATGGGTCGCCCGGCACGTCGATGGTTTGACCGGTGAGCTTGCCTTGGCCTTCGATGCGGATGTGGCGCACGCCGTCTTGTGTCGTCTCGACTTCAAGGTTCGCGCCAAAACCCTTCAGCATCTTTTCCGTATGATCGCGGGTCATGATGGGTTCGATCACCGTTGTGATGCCCGGTGTGTTGAGACCAGCCAAAAGCACGGCGGACTTCACTTGCGCAGACGCCATCGGCACACGGTACGAAATCGGAACCGCAGTTTTGGGACCATGCAACGTCAACGGCATGCGGTCGCCGTCGGCAGCCTTCACCTGCACGCCCATTTGGCGCAGCGGGTCGAGCACGCGCTTCATCGGCCGGCTTTGCAGCGAAGCATCGCCGATGAAGGTTGTTTCCATATCATAAACGCCGACAAGACCCATGGTGAGGCGCGAGCCTGTGCCCGCATTGCCGAAATCAAGCGGCGCTTCCGGCTGCAAGAGACAGCCATTGCCGGTGCCGTGGATCACCCATTCATTGCCATTCTTTTCAATCTTCGCACCCATCGCCGCCATCGCCTTGCCGGTGTTGATGACGTCCTCGCCTTCAAGCAAGCCAGTGATCCGCGTGATGCCGGATGCGAGGCCGCCGAACATGAAGGAGCGATGCGAAATCGACTTGTCGCCAGGTATCGAGACTGTGCCGCTCAGATTCTCCGAACGGCGGGCGGTGGCAGGGCGGGCGGCGGCTGGATGCGACATGAAGGTGCAGCTCTTTGGACTTGACTGGACAGATTGGGGCTTGGCGGGACAGGTTGCGAGCGGCTCTAACACAGGTTTTTCACACCGTCACCCTTGCGTTCCGGCATAAGACAGGCCATTTGCAGCGTTCACCGCGCGCCGCAATGGTTAGTCTTTGACAAAGCCTTTGATTTGACGGTATGCACGCGCGAATTTTTTCACGGGTGGACAACAGCTGACGAGACACGCCGTCGCTGGCCACCCTTTCGCTATTTCTCATACATGAGGCTGAACCGTGGCAAAAAACGACCTTGGCACCAAGCGCACCTGCCCTGAAACAGGCAAGAAATTCTACGATCTGGGTAAGGATCCGATCGTCTCGCCTTACACCGGCATTGCCTATCCGCTGACAGCCTTTGAACAGGTGCGCCGCGAAGCGCGCATTGAAGAAGACGAAGTTGAGGATGTCGAGGCAACAACAGCCGTTGACGCCGTCGAATTCGTGCCGCTCGAAGACGCCGATGCGGAGGAAAAGGCCGAAGGTGATGATCTGCCGGATCTTGGCGACGACGATGTCGATCTTGGTGATGATGATGCCGACGACACATTCCTTGAAGAAGAGGAAGAAGAAGACGACAACATGGCTGACATTCTCGGCGGCGTCCCTGAAGGCGAAGACGAGGTTTAACCCGCTGGTAAGTCCGGGCAGCTAAAGAGCACCGGAAATAAAACTTGATCTTGCGCGCGGCGGGTTTTATGACCCGCGCGCTGGCAAACGCGTTAAACGCGTTTGCTGTTATTCGGACCGGACACCCAAACCGGTCTGATGGATGGGGCCATAGCTCAGCTGGGAGAGCGCCTGCATGGCATGCAGGAGGTCAGCGGTTCGATCCCGCTTGGCTCCACCAGCTTTCCAAGTGATGCGATTAACTGTTACAAATCAGATAGTTAAACACTATCCTCAGAAAACTTCAGACCAATTCAGACCAAGGGTTCAGACCAATTGTCAGCCGGTCTCAATACCCTTGGTCGGTTCGCGGGGACGTCGAAAGGAGTGCGCCTGTCACTCGTGCCTATGCAAGGCGCATACTAAGGGGATGCATAGGCGGAGACACCTTCTGCAACTCCCGTCCTGATAACATACTAGAAGTCAGGGGACTCTTCCCACGCATCCGGATCAGGCGGGTGGCCCCAGTAGGTAGCGATCTCCCTTGTAAAGGCCTCCCCGCCAAACCTAGACAACGCCTCGGCAAACTGGTCAGAACGCCTATTTAGGCTACCGCCAAAGGCCTTGCGGAGCCTTTCAACGACTTGTTCGACGGCAGCCTCCAATTCTTCCTCGCTCCAGCGACAATCCGTTTCATCACCGCTCAATGCCCGCCTAGCCTCCCAGAGACCCCCAACAGGCTCCTCAGGAAACCTCTTCCGATATTCCCGCAAGGTCGCCCGCATCCCCGCAACCGCCCGCTCGCTTGCGCCCGTCACATCTGCAACGCGGCGCTTCGATGCTCCTCCCATGATCGTGAGCCGCCACGCCATCTCTTGGCGCTCTTGGGGACGCATTGGCAGCTTTGCCTTTTGGTTGCTTCCGGCACTCTCTTGCACGGCCTCTTCTAAGCTCCCCTCAAACCACCTAACGGGGACCGGAAGGGTGATATTGGCGGCGCGATAGGCGGCCATGCGGTGATGCCCGTCAACCAAGTAAGCCTTTGCGCCAACCCGATAGACAGTCACGGGGTCCAGAAACTGACAGGAGCGCGATTTGGCAGCTATTGCCCGCACTAGCGCAGCCACATGCCCGCCGTCCGTAGAGCCGTCCGCCTTCGCATCGGCCCGCCCCTGAAACACAGCGGGCGCAAGCGATATCCCTGCGATTGCAA
>JANPEK010000192.1:0-7730 GCA_031422915.1 Phyllobacteriaceae bacterium
AGCGAAGCCTCGCCGCTGCAGTTGCGCGAGCTGCACCTGCGCGTGAACGCGCCGAAGCAGGGCTAACACCAGGGCATTCGCCAAACCCCGGCAGATTTGCTAATCTCTGCCGGGGCGCTTCCATATTCGGAGGCATATCATGAACAATTTCAAGTTCTTGCCTTGGCTTTTTGCATTGTGCTTGACGCTGGCGTTTCTGCCCGTAGCTGCCATCTTCGACGCAAATGCCGTCGAAACCGCTGCTGCGGAAACGGTGATCTGCGGGCCGAACTGCGTGCGCGTCGAGGTCGTCGCTCCTCCACCTACCAAGCCAAATCCGGAGGCACCCAAGCCATTTGACTGGAAGCTGGCACTGGCTTCGCTCTTGAGCGTGTTTGCCACCGTGGTCTCGCTTTGGGTCGCATACGGCCAGCGGCGCACGGCAACGGACGGCAAAATTCACGAGGAGCGCATCAAGCAATACCAAGCGATTATCGCCGACACCGCGCCATTGGCAGTCTACTTTCCGGCACTGGACAGCGAAGGAAAAAGCCGCTTGACGGCGGATGCCTGCATGAAAATGGGGCGCACGGCGAACGCGTGGTATTTTGCCCATGGTGCCATGCTCATGAGCACTGAGGCCCGCAACGCCTATATGCGCTTCGCCCGCGGGCTCACCTCTGCATCGCAATCCGGAAAGCCGTTGATGGTTCCCGAATTTCCGCAGGACAGCATTCTGATCACTGACAAGAAATTGGAGGATTACCGGTCGGAACTTCTAACGGAGACAGATGCCAAGTGTGCTGCCGCCGCGGCGCGGGAGCCAAACCTTTTGTCATTGCGCAAAATGTGGGCTTCGATGCTCGACCGGCCCAATCGCGGTGGCAATGCAAAGGAACGTGCGGGCTTTGCCTTGGCGTCCGACGACGTGATCGCAAAATGGCAGTTCGGCATTGATGCCCCTGGGAACGCTGAACCGCACCATCGCTTCCGCGACTACGTGTTCCTGCAGAACCTTTCGAGCAAACTTCGCACAGCTTTGGCGCAAGATCTGCGCAGCCGCCGCAGGCCTGAATAAAAAACCCGGCATCGCTGCCGGGTCGCTATTCGGGCATGCTGAACCTGTTACTGGTTGGCAGTAACGGTCACATTCAGTTGCTTGATCAGCGCCTCCGGCGTGGTCGAGCCGGTCGCCATCAACAATGCGAAAGGCACAGGCGCAGCCGGGGTGGCTTTGATCTCTAGGCTCTTCGGATTGTCCATGTAGGCAGACGCCGCTGCCGTGACCTTGGCCGCAAACTCAGGGTCCTTCAACTGTGCGACAGCAAACGGGATGACCGCCTTTGACTGCGCAATGATCGCATCGCGCGGCTGGCCTGCCTGTTTGGCGGCGTAGTCAATGACCCGGCCAGTGACTGACGCATCATCAAAACGGATACTTGCGGAGATGAAGTTCATTTGTTGAATGATGCCGAGCATTGCAAGACCTTTGGCGGATTCGTCCTGGCCAGCCATGTTCTTGTTCATGTCCTGAATTGCCTTGATCAGCGCAGGCGTATAGCCGGAAAAATCCATCATCACGTTAAGGCGGCCGACATTGGCAAAATCATAAGCACCCTCTGTGATCGACATGCGGCCGTCTGACGGGTTCCATGTGCCTTTCATCGTGATCTTGCCGTTGATCTTGTCATAACCGAGCGCAGCGACCGTCTCCTGCGTCTTCGGGTCCGGGATTTTGCTGAGATCGCCCTTGAGGCCGTTGATCGAAACGTCGAATTCAAGGGGTTCGCCGACGACATATTCGCTCATGCTGGCTTCAGCGCCCTCCATCGAGAACACTTCTGCGCCGCCGGTCTCAACCTTGATTGCGCCGACTTCAAGCGAATCATATAGCATCATCTGCTTGATCGGATCGGTTTCACCTTCGGCGGCAATGTGCAGGCCATTGATCGACGCGCCGTTGAACTCGAACTTTTCGGTGCCCTGTTCCATTTTGGTGACAGGTGCAGCAATCGTGCCGACATAATAGCCGCCGTCCTCATCTTCTTCGACGCTTTCGAGAACGACGTCTCCGAGCACGGTTGGCTCTGAGTCCGGGAACTTGATGGAGACGCCCTTGGCAATGATATTGTCGCCATCAAGCTCCTGCGATGTGACCGTCACGGGCAGGCCCTGACCTGCAAACTGGGCGGTGAGTGCCTTGATGACGGCTGCGGCGTCAACCTCGGCATGGGCTGGTCCGGCCAGCGCGAGTGACATGGCTGTTGCGGCCAGAAAGCCGGTGGTCGAGCGTGAAAACATTATGGTCATCCTTTTTTGAAATAGCGTTGCCTGCCCCAATACAAGATTGGCAGAAAATCTTTTTGCCGTCCACAGCACGGCTTTTTCATGGCATGTGACGTCGGCGCAAAGGTTGAACAGCAATGGATTGACAAGTGGCTAATCCGAACCGGCCAATTGCAATGAATTTGCGTTCTCAGGCCGGTCACCAAATGCGCTGTGGCGTTGCCTCTCGCTGCCTTGCCCCGAATCAGCGGCTGCTTTAAGCGGCGTTCATGGCCAAAATACCGTCAAAGCCGGAAAACAACGGCGAACCGCCGCGCGATGCAGTGGAAATGATCGACCTCAAGGCGGCGCTTGAGGAGCGGTATCTCGCCTATGCGCTCTCGACGATCATGCACCGTGCCCTACCGGACGTGCGCGATGGGCTGAAACCTGTGCACCGGCGCATCCTGCATGCAATGCGCTTGTTGCGGCTTTTCCCGGAAACGGCGCACCGCAAATGCGCGCTGATCGTCGGCGAAGTGATCGGCAAATACCATCCGCATGGCGATCAGGCTGTCTATGACGCGCTGGTGCGCCTCGCGCAGGATTTTTCGATGCGCTATCCGCTGGTGGACGGGCAGGGCAATTTCGGCAACATTGACGGCGACAGCGCTGCCGCCTACCGCTACACCGAAGCAAAGATGACGCCGGTGTCGATGCACATACTTTCAGGCATGGACGAGGACGCAGTCGATTTCCGCCTGACATACAACGAGGAGGAACAAGAGCCCGTCGTAATGCCCGGCGCGTTTCCGAACCTTCTCGCCAATGGCTCCAGCGGCATTGCCGTCGGCATGGCGACGAGCATCCCGCCGCACAATGCCGCCGAAATTTGTGACGCGGCGCTGCATCTGATCGGACACCCCGAAGCTGGCGATGCGGATCTGCTGCGCTTCGTCAAAGGACCGGACTTCCCAACCGGCGGCATCATCATCGACCCGCATGAAGAGATCGCCGAATGCTACCGCACGGGAAGGGGCGGCTTTCGCGTCCGCGCCCGCTGGCACACCGAAGATCTGGGCCGTGGCACCTGGTCGATCATCATCACGGAAATCCCCTATCAGGTGCAAAAGTCGCGGCTGATCGAGAAGATTGCCGAACTGTTGATGGCCAAGAAGCTGCCGCTTCTCGATGATGTGCGCGATGAATCGACGGAAGATGTGCGCATCGTTCTTGAGCCGAAGAGCCGCACTGTCGATCCCGGCCTGCTAATGGAAAGCCTGTTCAAGCTCTCCGAGCTTGAAAGCCGTTTTCCGCTCAACATGAACGTGTTGACGCGCGGCAAGGTGCCAAACGTTTTGTCGCTGAAAAGCGTCATCAAGGAATGGCTTGAGCACCGCAAGGAAGTGCTCGTCCGGCGCTCGAAGTTCCGGCTCGGCCAGATCGAAAAGCGCTTGGAATTGCTTGGTGGCTATCTGATCGCCTATCTCAACATCGACGAGGTGATCCGCATCATCCGCGAGGAGGATGAGCCCAAGCCCGTTATGATGGCGCGGTGGGATCTGACCGATGTTCAGGCTGAGGCCATCCTCAACTTGCGCCTGCGCGCGCTACGCAAGTTGGAAGAGTTTGAAATCCGCAAGGAATTCGACGCGCTGACTGAAGAAAAGGCGCAGATCGAAAAGCTGGTGGCCTCCGAAACGAAACTTTGGCAGATGTTGGCGGTGGAGATCGCGGCAATCCGTGACAAGTACGGCCCGGAAACCGAACTCGGCAAACGCCGCACCACCTTCGCCGACGCGCCGGATCACCACGAGGACGCCATTGCCCACGCGATGATCGAGCGCGAGCCGGTCACAATTGTTGTGTCGGAAAAGGGCTGGCTGCGCGCCATGAAGGGCCACATTACCGACTACGCCACGCTGACCTTCAAGGAAGGCGACAAGCTGAAACTCGCCTTCCCGGCCTTTACCACCGACAAGATACTGGTGTTCACGACGGGCGGCAAATTCTACCTGCTTGGTGCCGACAAGCTCCCCGGCGGGCGCGGCCATGGTGAGCCAATCCGCATCATGGTCGATCTCGAAAACGATCAGGACATCGTCACCGCCTTCATCCACGACCCGGCCCGCAAGCTGTTGCTCCTCAGCCATGAAGGCAACGGCTTTATCGTGCCAGAAGGCGAGACGGCTGCCAACACCCGCAAGGGCAAGCAGGTGATGAACGTCAAGACACCGGACGAGGCCAAATTCTGCTTCCCCGCCACCGGAGATCACGTCGCCATCGTCGGCGAAAACCGCAAGCTGCTGGTGTTCGCTCTGTCCGAAGTGCCAGAACTTGGCCGCGGCAAGGGCGTGCGATTTCAGAAATACAAGGACGGCGGCGTGATTGACGTCAAGACATTCGCTCTTGGCGAGGGATTGACCTGGCAGGACACGGCAGACCGGCAATTCAACCGCAAGAAAGACGAACTGGCAGAATGGATCGCGCCAAGGGCGACGGCGGGCCGGATGGTGCCGAAGGGGTTTCCGCGGACGGGGAAATTTGGCGGGTAGGGTGGAAATCTTACCTGAACAACCGCGCGTCGAATGCAAACGGGGCTTGGGCAATGATCGCAATCTGGCCCGCATCCGGGTGCAGCGGATTTATCAGGTAATTTGACCCTACCGGCGCAAGCGCGCTCTGGACCTGCATTACGGCAGTCGGCCTTTCTGCAAGCCACTGATCTCCAGTCTCCCGGGCCAATTTTTCATCACGAGGATCGGCGTCCGAAGTCTGGATGCTAACACCGTCCGGGATGTCAATCTTCAGCATGACAAAGCGCGTCAGTTGTGCGGCGGTCAGGTCGAGGTGAACGCGCACTTCAAGCATCGCCAGCGCGGAACTGTCGGCGGTGTAGATGATCGGGCGGCCTGAATTATGCCAGCGGCCCGGAACGTACAGTCCGCCAATACCGTCAAGGGCAGCATGATTGGCGTTGGCGATACGCCAGACGATCAAGCGGCGAACCCATGCATGGCTTGGCCTATGAACATCTCGACGGCGTGCGCACCAGACTCCGTGCCAAGCATGTCTGCCGGTGCGTGTCCGCCGAACACAGGCGTCACGCGGTCAAGCCAGACATCCGCAGCGTCGCCAAAAGCATCGCGGGCAAGCTCCGTAACACGGATCATCCGCACGATCTTTTCAGATACGGCGGGCGAAAACGCGTCAATGTTGTTTTCACCGGCGTAAGCAAGTGTCCGCCGGGCAATGGCACCGGTGCGCACAAGCCGCGCCGCAAGCGCCGGATCGGAATAAACAATTTGTGCGGGCAGGCCAGCCTTCACCAACTCGTTGATATCGATGTTTGCCGAAACAGAACGGGCGCGTATCTTGTGCACAAGAATTCCCAGCGATTTGCCCTCGGGCTGCGGGAAGGGCTTGGACGGAACGCGCTTGCGCTCCACCGGATGAGAAACAGACATGATGGTCTCCGTGGCAGGATTGCCAATAAGTTAGGCGGAATTGCCAAAATGTCAAGATGTCACCGCGTGTAGCTTGTCTCGACCTGCGTCAAAGCCGCAATTCCATAAACAAAACCTCAGCCAAAATCTCCGGCGGATAGTCGAGATACGGCTCGCGCTCCAGAAAACCAAGCGACCGGTAGAGCCCTACTGATTCCGTGAACAGGCGCAATGTGTCGAGGCGCATATGGCTGAAGCCATCCGCGCGAGCCTGTGCAATAGCCGCCGTACAAAGTTGGCGGCCAATTCCCTGACCATGGGCACTCCCAACAACGAACAACCGCTTCATTTCGCAAATGCCTGAAGACAGTCGGCGATAAGCGATGCAGCCTGACGCGTCGTCGTTGCCGCGAGCCAAAAATGCGCGGCCCGCTGGCAGACTGTATTTCAGGGGCAGGTTCTGCAATTCAACCTCCAAGGACTGGACGTCGAAGATGTCCTCGACAAAGCCGGGCCGGTCGGCGAACCTGTGCCGACACCAATTGACATATTCTTTGATAAGGTTTGCGAAGACGGCAAAGTCTTGGGGTGATGCGGCCTGATGGATATTCATCATTATCCCAAGAGCTGAAGAGTTAAATTGGCAAAAAGCGCGGCGACGACGGCAAAAAACGCCACGAAAATTCCAGCGAATACTGACAACGCCCTGATCGGCTTTTCTTCGAATGGCAGCCAGAAAAAAACACTGCGCACGACGCCCGCAAAACGGGGGTTTTCTGCCAAAGCCGCCATTGCCGCTGACAGGAAGAGCGGAAAGGAGCTGACAGCAACGGAGTAGAGATAGACGGACGTCAGGTTTCGAAAGAAGATCGCCTCCCAAATTGTGGGTCCAACCGCTTTGAGGGCCAGCGTGGTGTCACCCGCAAACGCATCGAAATAATATGCGAAGAGAAGGTAGGTGAGCGCGGTGCAAAGTATGAAGGCAATTATCTTCAGCACGACGTCGACGGCCAGTGTTCGCATCGGCGAGTACTGCCGCAAATTGCCTGCCCTCATCGCATAAAGCGAGAATGCGAAATAGTTGACGACCAGCACCACGCCAAGGCCGTTGCCGAAAAACTGTCGCAGTAATCGCGATCGGGCATCTCCGTCATCCAGAAGCTGACTGAAGAGACCGGGCACGACCGACACGTAAACGATCATGAGTATGGCAAGCGACGCAGACGTGAAGACAAGGACATTTCGCGCAAAGCGCCACGCGGCGATCTCATTGGAAAAATACAGCCTCATCAAATCAAAGGCTTCGGCGGCATTGCCCCGCATCGGTTCATCCAGTTTTGATTGCAGCGCCGCCGAAATCCGCTTTCGGCCTACTTTCGAAATGAGGTTGTCGCCCTTCCAGAATGTTGCCGCGATGATTGCAGCGGCACCGGACGCTCCTGTCACGCTTGCAAGCGCCTCATCCCAAAGCATGCAGGACCTCCAATTTGTCTGGGCATGACATTTTGCCGCGGTTGCAAACCCGTATCAGGTAATACCTGAACACACCGTCGTCACACCGCACATTTTGGACCTTTCACGCGCAGATGACAAATAATTTGTGGAGCGGATCGGGTGGACAATGTTGGCACCGCAGACCTGCTTTGAAGTTGCCGTCCACCACAAATGCAACCCTTGCCACTTCCATATAAAGCTTTCGTCAAATTTTGCCCGTTACCACCCTTGACAAGAGAACGATCATTCTCATATTTTGAGAACGAACGTTCGCTCTATGGTGTTGCCGTGAATTTTGACGAGAACAATCAGCCTTCGGCAGTCGATGCTGCATCACCGCCTGAGCGCGGCGTGCGTGCGGAAAAGCGTGAGGCCCAGACGGAGCGGATTCTTGACGCGGCGCGCAAATGCTTTGTCCAATCCGGCTTTCGCGGCGCGTCTATGCATGACATTTGCCGCGAGGCGGGGATGAGCCCGGGCGCTCTCTACCGCTATTTCCCATCCAAGGAATCGATCATCGAGGCGATTGCCGAGCAGGACCGGCAG
>JANPEK010000193.1:0-2573 GCA_031422915.1 Phyllobacteriaceae bacterium
CCTCCGCCGCAGTCATCTCGGCAATGCCGGACAGGTCACGGAACTCGAAACCGCTCAACGTGTGAACTCCTCTTTGGAGAGGGTCATCGTGTCGAGGAATTCCCAGTCGAGATGTACGCCGATGCCAGGACCTTCCGGCACAGCCATCGAGCCATCAATCGCTTCCAGCGGTTCTATGATGATGTCACGGGCGAAATAGCGGCTGGAGCTGGAGGTATCGCCCGGCTTGCGGAAGTTTGGCAGCGTGGACAGATGAATGTTGTGCGCCCGCCCGATCCCTGCTTCCAGCATGCCGCCGCACCAGACCGGCAGGCCGTAAGACGCGGACAAGTCATGAATGCGTCGCGCTTCCTGATGTCCGCCAACGCGGCCGACTTTGATGTTGATCACGCGCGTGGCGCCGGTTTGCAGAGCCTTGCGTGCATCGACGGATGAGCGGATGCTTTCGTCGAGGCAAATCGCGGTATCGAGCCGGCTTTGCAGCACGGCATGGTCGTGCAGATCGTTCCAAGCCAAAGGCTGCTCGATGTACTCGAGATTGAACCTGTCCAGCGCCCGCATTACGGCCATATCCGATAGCGAATAGGCTGCATTGGCATCAACGCTGAGCCGCACGTCCGAAATTGCCGCACGGACTGCTGCGACCAGTTCGACATCGTGTCCGGGCATTATCTTCAGCTTGATCCGCTTGTAGCCGAGCGAATGATGCGCCTTTGCCCTTTCGATGGTGGCGGGAATATCGCCAATGCCGAGCGACACGCCTACATCAACCGTATCGCCAAGGCCACCCAGCGCAGTCTTCAGCGGCAGGCCGAGCCACTTGGCCCACAGGTCCCAGAACGCCATCTCAACCAGCGCCTTGGTCATCTGATGGCCACGCCAATGCGCCATGGTTTGTTCAATCGCAGCAGGGTTTTCAAAGCTGTGGCCAACAATATTTGGCAGAATACCCTCACGCAACATCATTATGGAACTAGCAATGGTTTCATCCAGATAGTCCGGCAACGGATCAACGACGCCTTCGGCATACCCTTCCAGATCACCGCTGCGCAAAATGAGAAGCGGAAAAGTCTTCTCGCGCATTGTTCCGGTCGAAATGGTGAACGGCTTGAGCAGCGGAAGCCTGACGAGACGAAGTTCCGCGCTGTCGATCATCAATGGATCGCGATTTGTGCCCGCCATCAGGTTTCCTCGAATGATTTATCCAGACAGTATCAGTGCGCGAAATGAAGCGTAAGCGACGGAATTGTCATTTGGTTGATGAAAATGGGTAGCAAAATCACGTGGCAGTTGAGTTTTTTGGTTTGCGCATCAATGAGATACCGTCTGCGGCGCGGGCCCCTTGTATGAGCAAGCACGCAGTTTCGCTTCAAATCTTTTGAGACTGTCGTATGGTTTCTGCGCTCTGTGATGGAGCGGAGAAGTCCGGTCCCGCATGGCTTTGCGGGGCCGGACAGACAGGGTGTCGGATCGATTGTTGCCCCGAAGCCTTTTGGGCTGCAGATGAGCGTGATCGCACCTTGTGTCTTCATCGGCCCCGTATGGTTGCATGAACTTTTAGGTTCGTATTCACAAGGAAGGGAGAGACGAAGATGAATGACATTAGCACAAGAACAGCCGGAATTGACACAGGCAAAAAGGGTCTTTCCGTCGGCTTCTGGCCGCGCGGCGAGCGCCATGGGTATGCCAACAAAGCGCAAGGGTTTGCCAAGATCGCGGCGATATTGAAAGCGTCCGGGATAAAGCGCGTCGGCATTGAATCGACTTCGATCTATCATGTTGGTGTGACGGATTTCCTGCGCGCCGAGGGCTTTGAGGTGGTGGTTCTGCAGCCTTCCAAGGCCAAGGCGTTTGCGCGACTGCAGGGAATCCGGGTGAAGTCGGATGCGTCGGATGCCGAGCTGGTGGCGGGCGCAGCAGCGGCACAGGAATGTGTTCATGCACCGCAAGCCCCTGAAATCGCTGACTTTGCCGAACATCTGACCTACATTGAGCAGTGTGAGGACAATTGCGCCCGGCTGAAGACGCAGGCCGAGCGGTTCAGGAACCCGGAGCTGATGGCCAAGAAGCGCAAGGAGATCGCGCTGGCAAGACTTGCCATCCGCACTGAAATCAAGGCGCTTGAGAAGGCTGTCCGGCTGTATCCGGACCTTGCACTCAAGCTCGACCTTGCCATCTCGGTGCCGGGCGTTGGCATGCGCACAGCGTTGACAACCGTCATCCGAATGCCCGAACTTGGCACGCTCGGACGCGAGAAAGCCGCGTGCCTGCTTGGCGTCGCCCCGCTCGACGATGACTCGGCTGACCACAAGGGTGTTCGCCGCATCCAGGGCGGGCGCTCCAAGGCCAGAAAGGCCATCTTCATGGCCGCCTTCTCCGGTGCCATGCAGCACAATGACTGGCTCAAGCAAATTTACAAACGCCTCGTCGCCAACGGCAAAACCCACACCCGCGCCATCATTGCCTGCGCCCGCAAACTCATAGGCCTCCTCGACGCCATCTTCGCCCGCAAAACCCCCTGGCAAAGCACAGGGGGCATACCATGCCCTGATTGACTTCTCTCATGGTTGCTC
>JANPEK010000194.1:0-2767 GCA_031422915.1 Phyllobacteriaceae bacterium
TCACCGCCGCGTCAAGCTCCCCAAAATCCCCCTGATCAGCGCCCGTCCGAGCGACGACCCGACCGAGCGCACGACTGACTTCATCGCCGTCTCGGTAATCGTCTGGCGCGATGATGCGCGCGGCCGTGCTGTGGTGCCTGACGATGTTGATGATCCGCCGCCGAAATCCGGAAGGCGCCAGCCGCCGCCGGTGGACTGTGGCTCGGCTTCCGGCTGTTCAGCTTCTGCCTTCGCCTCAGCCATCTTGCGCTGCAAAATTTCGTAGGCCGACTCGCGGTCAATTGTCTTGTCATACTGGCCGGAAACCGGGCTCTGGTTGATGATCGCGCGGCGCTCTTCCGGCGTGACCGGCCCCAGCCGCGCTGCCGGCGGGCGGACCAGCGTGCGCTGGACCATCGACGGGATGCCCTTTTCCTCCAAGGTCGAGACCAGCGCCTCGCCGGTGCCGAGCGAGAGGATCGACTGGTAGGTGTCAAAATCCGGGTTCGGGCGGAAGGTTTCAGCCGCCACCTTCACCGCCTTGGTCTCGCGCGGCGAATAGGCGCGCAGCGCGTGCTGGATGCGGTTGCCTAGCTGGGCGAGCACGGTTTCAGGGATGTCGAGCGGGTTCTGCGTGACAAAATAGACACCGACACCCTTGGAGCGGATCAGGCGCACGACCTGTTCAATACGCTCCAGCAACGCCCTTGGCGCTTCATTGAACAACAAGTGTGCTTCATCAAAGAAGAACACGAGCTTCGGCTTTTCCGGATCGCCGATTTCCGGCAGCACTTCAAACAGTTCGGACAAGAGCCAGAGCAGGAATGTGCCATAAAGCCGCGGGTTCATCATCAGCTTGTCAGCGGCGAGAATGTTGATCGCGCCGCGGCCATCGGGCGTGGTGCGCATGATGTCTGCGATGTTCAGCGCCGGTTCGCCGAAGAATTTGTCGCCGCCCTGTTCTTCCAGCACCAAAAGCGAACGCTGTATCGAACCGACTGATTCCCTCGACACATTGCCGTAGCGCGTCTGCAATTCCCTAGCGCGGTCGGCTACATGGGTTAGCATCGTCTGCAGATCCTTGAGGTCTAGCAGCAGCATGCCGTCTTCGTCGGCAATCCGGAAGGCGATGTTCAACACGCCTTCCTGCGCATCCGACAGGTTCATCAGCCGCGACAGAAGCAGCGGCCCCATCTCCGAGACGGTGGCGCGGATCGGGTGGCCCTGTTCGCCATAAAGGTCCCAGAATATCGCCGGAAACTCCTGATGGTCATAGGGTTTGAGCCCGATGGTCTCGGCGCGCTTGATGAGGAAATCCTTGTCTTCGCCCATCGCGGCAATGCCGGACAGATCGCCCTTGATGTCGGCGGCGAACACCGGAACGCCGGCGTTGGAGAACGCCTCGGCCATAATTTGCAGCGTCACGGTCTTGCCGGTGCCGGTCGCGCCAGTGACGAGACCGTGACGGTTGGCAAACTTCAGCGCCAGATATTCGCCCTTCTGGATGCTGTCATCCGGCTTGCGGCTGGCGCCAATGAAAATCTTTCCGTCTTCAAGCATGTGGATGATCCGTTTCCAGTGAGCAATTGGCAGCCTTCCCAAAAAGGCCCCGCCGATATAGCGGGCGCACGGGAAATCAACAATGGGCAGAGCGAGTGAAATGGGCAGAGCGAGAGGATTGTCCGCTTGTTTTCAAGGCCCGATTTGTGCATATGACGTTAACGTCAAATAATTCCGGAGCTCCGAAATGAACGAACTGATCGAGCGCATTGTCGCCAACGTCGGCCTTGAAGCCGGAAGCGCTGAAAAGGCCGTCGGCCTGATACTTGGCTTCCTGCAGGCGGAAGGCCCGGCCGACGACGTGGCCAAGCTCGTCGGCGCCCTGCCCGGCGCAAGCGAGGCCATCGCTGCCGCCAACTACAAGCCCGGCTTCATGGGCGGCGTGATGGGCCTCGGTTCGCAGCTTATGGCCATGGGCATGGGCATGGGCGAGATCACCGGCGTATCAAAAGAAACCATCCGCTTCGCCCGCGAAAAGGCCGGCGACGGCCCGATTGACGCCGTTGTCGCGTCGATTCCGGGATTGGGACAGTTTGTGTAGAGGCTGATTTCGGCTGAAACGCATTTTGGAACCGGCGTAAACATGGCCGGTTTCTTTCTACGCCAACCATTGTGTGTATGCTACTCTTTGCCTTGACTATGGTTTGGTGAACCATTGTCACAAAAGCCCGCGCGCCTCTACGACCATTTGCTCGAAATAACGAATTGCTAGAGTTGCCAACTCGTTGACAAAAGCAAACTCCAAAATTGGTGCACCTAAGTGATTTCGGGGCGGCTCACACCATACGCCTCTGTTCAAAACACGAACTGGTTGGATTGAGGGCCCCACGATCATCGCATCGAACTCCTCATGTGGTTTTACACCCTCTCCGGCTACCTTCTCATAGGCCCAGTTTGCCTTGATCCGTTTCCGTTCGTTGAATTCCATTCTCCTGCCATCCTCAAGAGCGTAGTTGGCTCCGGAAACTGCATAATTCTTTGAGATACCATGCTGTTCGGAATCGCGGGCAAAATGCAGGTATCGCAACAATTCGTCTGTCTTGCGTTCGCGTATTTTCGTACCGAACCACGCGGTGCTTTTTCCATCGCCCTTCGCTCCCTGTTGCAGCTTTGAATACAGGGCGCTCAGGTCATATACAAAGTTCGTCCATGCATCGAAAGCTTCATCAACGCCCCTCGCTGCATGGAGCGCAGCGCAGTCTCTGCGTGCCTTGGCCAATTTAGCTTC
>JANPEK010000195.1:0-12398 GCA_031422915.1 Phyllobacteriaceae bacterium
CGCATGGTCCGGAACTTGTAAATCTGAAACGGCGCACCGCGCAGTCCGGGGCGCTGCTGGCAGAATAACACGGGGCTCCCCAGGTTGCGCCTGACCAGCAGTGCAACGACTGCAATCACCGGTGCAAACAGCACAAGTGCGAAAACCGAGGCCAAAATATCAAACAGCCGTTTCATGTCACCAAGCCAAGATGGCGCATCAATGTCTGATTGACTGCATGCACATCATATTTCCCGACCGCAATCTCACGGCTCTTTTGGCCCATCGCCACCCGCAAATCAACATTATCGATGAGCAATCGCATCCGCGCCGCCAGCGTTTCAGGATCTTTGACAGGCACCAGAAACCCGTTTTCGCCGTCAACGGTCGTCTCGCGGCAACCCGGCGCATCGCTGGTAATGATCGCGCGTCCCATCGACATTGCTTCGAGAACTGAGCGAGGCGTGCCTTCGCGGTACGACGGCAGCACATAAACGCTGGCCTCTGCAATGGAGGGGCGCACGTCGGCCTTTGGCCCAAGATATTCGAGCCCGCCTGCGATCCACGCGTCCAATTCGCTCTGCCTGATCCCGTCCGGCCCCTCATCCATGAAGCCAACCAGATGAAACTGAGCGTGCGGATGCGTCTTCTTCACCGTAACAGCCGCCTCGCCATATTCCCGCACTCCCTTGTTGCGAAGCAGGCGCGAGATCATCAGAAACACCGGCTCATCCGGCAATGGTGCCACTTGATAGTGATCCGTATCCACACCGGAACCATTGACCATCCGCACCTTGCCGGGATCGCCAAGACAGCCGGCATCGATAAAGTCGCGGCAATCGTCAGGGTTTTGAAAAATCACCAGACTGTTGCGGTTCGACGCCTGCCGATAAAGGAATATCGCCAACCGGCGCACAAGCTGTTGCACAAGGCCACCCTTGCCGGTGAACGCGTAGCCAAGTCCGGTAACCATCGCAACGGAACGAATCCCGATACTGCTCGCGGCAAATGCCCCCCAAATGTTCGGCTTGATCGTGTAGGTCAGAACAATGTCAGGCCTGACCCGCCGAATAAGCGTTCGCAATGTCCGCAAGTAGGCGACGTCCGCCAGTGGGTTCATGCCAGTGCGCGCAAGCGGCGTGTCCTCGACGATTGCACCAAATGCCTGCAACGTGGCACGAGTCTGTTTGCTGATGTCAGGTGCAGCGGCAATAACCTTGTGACCGGCAGCAATCATGTCCTCAATCAGCGCCCCCCGGAAATTGACCAGAGACTCTGCAAAGGAGCCGATCAATAGGATGGTCTTGGCATTGTCCGCATGACCAGATGCCGCCGCAGGTGAACCGAAGTTATTGATGTGAATCACTCTCAAATTTCTGAATTTGCTTCGCCGTGATCAGCGCGCCATCACTGCGATTGGTCGTTTGCTGCACATACCATTCCGCAGTCGCTTGGAGCGCCTCGTCAATGCTCCAGACCGGCTTCCATCCAAGCTCCTGCTTCGCCTTGCTTGAATCAAGATAAAGAAACGCAGCCTCGTGTTTTGCAGCGTCCTCGTTGGATGTCCGCACCTGCCAATCCAACTTCGGCCAGGATAGCTTCAACTTGGTGAGAATGTCATGAACAGACAGGTTTGAAGCACTATCCGGCCCGATATTGTAGGCGGATGCGCAACGCTCATCGCCTGAAAGCAGCTTCTGCGAAAGCGTCAAATAGCCGTTCAGACAATCCAGCACATGTTGCCATGGGCGTGTCGCAGCGGGATTGCGGATGACGAGCGGATTGCCGGCCTCGACCGCGCGCGCGGCGTCCGGAATGAGCCGGTCCTCGCTCCAGTCGCCGCCGCCGATGACATTGCCCGCCCGCGCGCTGGCCAACAGGCATGACGGTCCAGTAAAAAACGACCGGCGGTAACTCGCGACAACGAGTTCAGCCGCCGCCTTGCTGGCACTGTACGGATCATGGCCGCCCAGCGGCTCATCTTCACGATACCCCCAGTGCCAGCCCTTGTTCTCATAGCATTTGTCCGTCGTCACAACAACGGTGGCCCGCACGCTGTCACATTGGCGCACAGCCTCAAGCAAATTGACCGTGCCCATCACATTGACATCAAATGTCTCAGTCGGGATCGCATAGCTGCGCCGCACCAGCGGCTGTGCAGCCATGTGCAGCACCAGTTCCGGACGCGCGGCCGCAATCGCATCTGCAAGCCGTGCAGCATCCCGCACGTCGGCGATGTGATTTTGCTCCAGCATTCCGGCAGCGCCAGTTGCGTCAAACATGTTGACACCTGCATCAGGCGCCAGCGCATATCCGGCGACCTTGGCACCTTTCAAGGCAAGCCAATTGACCAGCCAAGCGCCTTTGAAGCCGGTATGGCCGGTGACAAACACCCGTCGGTTCACCCATTGGCTGGCGTTGTTCATTTCCACGTTGCCCATGGTGCCTCGCCGCTCGCCCACAGGCTTTCGAGCATGTTCTTTTCGCGCAGCGTATCCATCGGCTGCCAGAAGCCTGAATGCTTGAACGCCGACAATTGCCCTTCCTTGGCCAGCCGGCCGAGCGGCGCGCCTTCCCAGCTTGCAGCATCACCGGGGATATAATCGAGCACATCAGGCGACAGCACAAAGAACCCGCCGTTGATCCAGCCGCCATCGCCGCGCGGCTTTTCCTCAAAGCCATTGACCTGATCATGGTCCAACTGCAAAGCGCCATAGCGGCCAAGCGGTTGCACCGCCGTCACGGTCGCCTTCTTGCCATGGCCCTTGTGGAAGGTGATCAATTCGCGGATGTTCACATCCGACACACCATCGCCATAAGTCAGGCAGAACGCGTCTTCATCCTTCAAATACTCTCCGACACGCTTCAGCCGCCCACCGGTCATCGTGTCTTCGCCGGTATCAACCAGCGTCACCCGCCACGGCTCAGCCGATTTGCGGTGTATCTCCATCTGGTTTTTCTCCATGTCGAACGTCACATCCGACATGTGCAGAAAGTAATTCGAGAAATATTCCTTGATGATGTAGCCCTTGTAGCCACAGCAAATGATGAAATCGCGCACATCATGGTGCGAGTACATTTTCATGATGTGCCAAAGCAGAGGCTTGCCGCCAATCTCGATCATCGGCTTCGGCTTCAACACCGATTCTTCCGAGATGCGTGTCCCAAGACCACCGGCCAGAATGACAACTTTCATGAAAAACTCCTCGCAGGAAACAGGGGCGGGCAGTCGCGGAACCCGCAAAATATGCCTGCGCCAATCAAGTTTGAATGTTTCATTGCCAGCGCCTGCCAGTCGAAACATCAGACCAATTTAAGCACGCGCTTCGCACAAATCGGCGAAAAATGGAAGCTTGGGGAATTGGATAGCGGAAAAATGTCTGCGAGCGCAGAGTCTCCGGCACGATATGCGGGCCGAATAGCGCAAGAATCATGCCCGCCCGGCAGCATTTCCATCATCACCAAACGCGCCGGTGAGCATGTGACCACACGTAAGAAGAGCCTGACGAGGCATTGAAACACCCATTCAGGTGCTGTATGGGCAACGCGAAATTGAAACGTTGGTGGCTTCGACCTCGACGAATTATGACGCTCAAAAAATTGAAGAGACTTGACACCGTGAGAATAAAAAACTGCAGGGCATGTGGCAATCCGCTGAATATTGTTTTTTGCGATCTTGGCATGTCACCAATTTCCAACGCATTCGTATCAGAGGAAACATCCGGCAACGGTGAGATATTTTATCCGCTGCGCGCCTTGGCGTGTCAAAAATGTTGGCTTGTGCAAATTGATACAATGCTCCCATCAGAAGTACACTTCCATTCAGAATACGTATACTTTTCGTCTTTCTCTGAGAGCTGGCTCGCGCATGCTAAGAAATATGTGAATGATGTCACGAAGAGATTTGCGTTATCCGGTGAGAGCCAGGTCATCGAGATAGCAAGCAACGACGGTTATCTGCTGCAATATTTCCAGAAATTGAACATACCCTGTCTAGGTATAGAGCCAACAGCAAACACAGCAAAAGCCGCGAGGCAAAAGGGTGTCGAAACGCGAGAGCTGTTTTTCAATGCAGAAACAGCCAGAACTTTGCTGGCCGAAAATTTGCAATGCGACTTGATCTTGGGAAACAACGTGCTCGCTCACGTCCCGGATATCCACGACTTTGTCAGCGGTGTCCCGATCATTCTCAAAGCCGACGGTGTTGCGACATTTGAATTCCCGCACGCCCTGAGAATGATCCAAGAAAACCAGTTCGACACGATTTACCACGAGCACTACAGCTATTTGTCGTTGACTGCCCTCCAGCCAATATTGAAGCATCATGGTTTGCGAGTTTTTGACGTGGAGCACCTTCCCACCCACGGCGGCAGTCTGCGCCTGTATATTTGCCATGAAAACGCAAAGCACATCGAATTGGGGGCCGTGCAGGCCGCCATGGATGAGGAGGCCGCCGCTGGATTGAGCGCACCTGACGTCTATCAGGGATTTGCTGATAAGGTCCGGCAGTCCAAACTCGATTTGCTTGATTTTCTTGTGTCTGCCCGCAAGGACGGAAAGACCGTCGCTGGCTATGGTGCAGCAGCAAAGGGCAACACAATTCTCAACTACGTTGGCGCGGGAACAGACCTGATCTCGTTCGTTGTGGATAAGAATCCTGCCAAGCAGGGGCTACTGCTGCCCGGTTCGCACATACCCGTCGTTCACCCTGATGCCGTTTTGGCAAGCAAGCCCGACTATCTGTTGATTTTGCCATGGAACATTCGTGATGAAGTATGCAGCCAAATGGCCTGCATCAAAGATTGGGGCGGTAAGTTTGTTGTCGCGATCCCGTCGCTGCAAGTTTTCTGATGATTTTTCAAGCGACACCATTGCTTGGCGCGTTTGTTTTGGACATCGAGCCGTTGGAAGACGCGCGAGGCCTCTTTGCTCGCACCGTCAGCGCGGATGAATTTGCACAACGCGGGTTGAACAGCATTTTTGTTCAGCAGAGCGTATCCTGGAACCCAAATAACGGCACTCTTCGAGGCCTTCACTTTCAGCGCCCGCCATTCGAAGAGGACAAGCTTGTTCGTGTCACACGGGGTGCAATTTTCGATGTCATTGTTGATATCCGCCCCCAGTCACCCACGAGGGGTCACTGGTTTGCGATTGAGCTTTCGGCAGAGAACCGAAAGCAGATATACATCCCGAAGGGTTTTGCACACGGCTTCCAAACGCTCATGTCCGACACAGAGGTGTTTTATCAGATGACAACACACTTTATGGCCGACGCCGCCTCAGGAATTCTATGGAATGACCGGGATCTCGGGATAGCTTGGCCCGAAACCAAATATCGGATAGTTGGAGAACGAGACGCCGCTATGCCGACATATGAGCATTTTACGGGAACGTGTTATGAGTGAAATTCACTATACCAAGCCATCCATCACGCCACTCGAAATTGAATATGCAGCTGACGCTGCAGCACACGGCTGGGGCAAGCGCTGCTATGAGTATATAGGTAAGTTTGAGGACGCCTTTCGTGCGCATTTGGGCGTCAAACACGCCATCGCCACATCAAGCTGCACAGGCGCAATGCACATGGGACTTGCCGCGCTTGGAATTGGCCCAGGCGACGAAGTCATATTGGCGGACATAAATTGGATCGCATCGGCTGCACCTATCACATACTTGGGCGCAAAACCTGTGCTTGTCGATGTTTTGCCCGATACGTGGTGTATTGATCCAAACGCAGTAGAGTCCGCAATTACGCCCAGAACCAAAGCTATCGTGGCCGTGCATCTTTACGGAAACATGTGCGACATGGACGCGTTGTGTGAAATAGGACTGCGACATAACCTTCCCATCGTTGAGGACTCGGCTGAAGGCATCGGTTCGTTTTGGCGCGGAGCGCGGGCCGGCTCAATGGGGGCATTTGGAACGTTTTCGTTTCATGGGTCAAAAACCATCACCACCGGTGAAGGCGGCATGCTCGTCACCAATGACACTGGCCTGTATGAGAAAGTTCTTACCCTTTCAAACCATGGTCGCGCGAAGGGGCAAACGAAACAGTTCTGGCCTGACGTCATCGGCTATAAATATAAAATGTCAAACATTGAGGCGGCGATCGGCTGCGCGCAAATGCAACGGATTGACGAGTTGATCAGCGGAAAAAGGCGCGTCTTTGAAACCTACAAACGCCTGCTCGAAGGGTTGCCAATTTCCATGAACCCTGAGCCGGAGCACACTGTCAATGGCTACTGGATGCCGACGTTTGTCGCCGATAAGGGGGTCAGGTTTGACCGCCAAAAATTGATCGAGGCATTTAAGTCAGATTCCATTGACGGGCGGATTTTCTTTTGGCCGCTGAGCATGTTGCCATCGTTCCGACGGGAAAAGGATAATGACGTCTCCTATTCCTTATACGAGCGAGCATTTAACTTACCGACATATCATGAATTGACCGAGCAGGACATGATGCGTGTTGCACGGCACGTTTATCATGCTTTTTCTTGATGCAGACTCAACGGGAAGTCATTTTTTGGGGTGCCAAAGGGCATGCCCGAGTCCTCAACGAAGCGCTCTCGGGTAGCAACATGACGCTGGTGGCCCTGGTGGACAATCAACCTCTTGTGTCGCCTTTACCCGGCATACCGGTTCTACTCGGAAGGGTCGGCCTCGAAAATTGGTTGTCAGAAAGAAAAGGTGCGCCAAAGCCGGGCTTTGCGCTTGCAATAGGGGGAAGTTTGGGTTTGGAAAGACTCAAATTGGCACAAGAAATGACCATGATGGGACTTGCCCCCGTGACGATCGTTCACACGCGCGCTTTCGTTGCCAACGACGCGGAAATTGGAGATGGCTCTCAAGTCTTGGCCCTCAGCGCTGTTTGCGCAAACGCGCGGCTCGGCGCGTGTGTGATTGCAAACACAAGCTGTTCCATCGACCACGACACGGTAATAGAAGATGGTGTGCACGTTGGACCTGGAGCACATATTGCCGGTGAAGTCCTGGTGCAGGAATGCGCTTTTATTGGAGCGGGTGCCGTAATTTTGCCACGGTTGAAAATAGGACGTTGCGCGATCGTTGGCGCAGGCGCCGTGGTGACCAGAAACGTAAGTGACAATCAGACTGTGGTCGGCAACCCTGCCCGACCGCTAAGAATCCACTAATCAGATAGGATAAAAAATGAACCCGGTCGATGCATTTGCCGCTGAAGTAAAAACTAACATTGAAAGCCTGGGAAACGCCACTGAACTTCAGTCAATGACTAAAGAGTGGATGTTGGAGACCATAAGACATCGTTACACTTACAATTTTACCTCCTTGGGGCGACCAATCATCCAATATCCCCAGGATATGGTGGCGATGCACGAGCTAATTTGGCAGGTCAAGCCGACCTTGATCATCGAGACCGGAATTGCGCATGGCGGCTCACTGATCCATTACGCGTCCATGCTCGCACTCATTGACCTTTGTGAAGCCACAGAAAAAGGCGAATTGCTGAACCCGAGTGAACCAAAGAGAAGGATCTTGGGCATCGACATAGACATACGTTCACACAACAAAGCAGCAATCCTTGCACATCCGCTTTCAAAGCGAATCGACCTTATCCAAGGGTCATCCATTTCAGACGAAGTGATTGGACAAGTTGAAAAATACGCAGCCGGTGCCGAAACCATCATGGTCGTCCTGGATTCCAATCACACCCACGACCATGTGTTGGCAGAACTGAACGCCTATGCTCATTTGGTCTCAGTCGGCAGCTATTGTGTGGTTTATGACACGATAGTTGAGGACATGCCTGAAGGTTGGTTTAAGGACCGCCCTTGGAACAAGGGGGATAACCCGAAGACGGCAGTTTGGGCGTATCTTAAGGAACACCCGGAATTTCAAATCGACAAACAGATCGAAAACAAGATTCAGATAACTGTCGGACCGGATGGCTATTTGATCCGCACGCGTTGAAATGAGCTTGTTCAAAATCGGCAGGCAACCAAATCGGCTGATTACCGGTATACTGGCAAATTATGTAGGCACCTTCTGGCTCACGTTGGCGCAGTTGGTCATTTTGCCGGTATATTTGGCTTATCTGGGCGTTGAACTTTATGGGCTGATCGGAGTTCATGCCACCCTGACAGCCCTCGCAACGCTGAGCGATCTCGGTGTGACTCCGGCGATCAATCGTGAACTTTCAAGAATCTCTTCAACAGAAGCGTCCAAGCATCGAATACCCTCGTTCGTTCGATCTCTCGAATTCCTTTACTGGTCGCTTGCCATAACTCTAACATTGGCGTCAGTGACGTTTCTCCCCGAATTGGTTGCGTCATGGCTCTCTGTTGAAAATGTTCCTGTCGATCTCGTAATTGACATGCTGCGTTTGATGTTTCTGCAGATTGGACTGCAGCTGATTTTAGGCTTTTACACTGGGGCGCTGCTTGGGTTGCAGCATCATGTGCTTCTAAACGGGATAAGCATCGTAGGCATAACCGTTCGCACACTTGGCAGTGCTATCGTCCTGGCGTTTGTAGAACCTTCAATTACCTTGCTTTTCTGGTGGCTGATATTTGCCACTGCTGCCCAGGTTTTGGTAATGATAGTGGCGGTGAACAAGTCGCTGCCCGATGGGCGGAAGATGTTCGAAATTGCGCACATTCGCTCGATCTGGCGGTATGCGGCAGGCGTGACAGGTGTCGTGGCGCTGTCCATTTTGCTAATGCAAATAGACAAAGTTATATTGAGCGGCACCGTCAGCTTGCATGATTTCGGTCTGTACGCACTGGCAACCACAATCTCGATGTCCTTATGCAAGCCTGTGGGACCGCTTTCCAAGACGCTTCTGCCCCGCATGACGCAACTTGCAGAAACGAAGTCACTCGCCGAATTGGAAACGCTTTACTTGCTTGGGTCGCAGTTTGCGACGCTTTTGGTCGTTCCAATCACCGCAGTTGTCTGTTTGTTCAGTGACGATTTGCTGAGACTGGCGTTTCCTACCTCAAGCGAATCCCGTTCAGCCGCGCCAATAGTTGCAATCTTGGCGGTCGGGTACGCCGGTAACGCGCTTATGTCTGTCCCTTATATGCTGACCCTGGCTTTCGGCTGGGTCCGTTTTGCGCTTTATCAAAACGTCATCGCGTGCATGGTCATGCTACCGCTTACCTGGCTGCTTGTGATGAGCTACGGCACGACAGGAGCTGCAATTTCATGGATGGTTCTGACGATGGGCTACGTGGCGTTCTCACTCTATTTTCTACACCGGAGACTCCTTCCGAGTGCATATCGGGGATGGTACACGACAAATCTAATCCCTGGGGTGATTGCTGCCGGGGCGTCAACATTCTTGCTGCGAAGAGCATTTTCCCTCGGCAACAGTTGGCTTGTGGATGTATGCAGCCTTGCGCTCGTCTATTTGTGCGTCTTGCTGATCACATTATTGTCGCTGAGTCCGCTTAGAGACCGTGTCCGTTCACTCATAAAAACTAGACTTTACAAAGGACAAAGCTGACATGTCAGACCTCGAGCCGTTGGTAAGCATAATAATTCCCACCTACAACCAAAGGCCCGACTTCCTGCGTGCCACAATCAAAAGCTGCCTTGCTCAGACATACAGAAATATTGATGTTGTCGTGTCGGAGAATCACTCAACAAACGACGCCCCATCTGTTCTGTTGGAGTTCTCTGATCCACGACTTCGCGTTATCCGCCCCGAAACGCACCTTGCAATGGTGCCGCATTTCGAGTTCGCAGGAAATGCGGCCCGTGGTGAGCTCATGAGCTTTCTTGCGTCTGATGATCTTGTTCCGGAGGACTGGCTCGAATTAATCGTTCCGATGCTGCAACAGAATAAAGACGCTGTATTCGGGTTCGGCGAAATCGCCAACGTGCATCATGAGCGTCCGGAAGAGACAATCTACTTTTGCCGCGGGAACAAACTACCGACCGGCTCATACAGCACCGCAGAACTCTTGGCACTGCTCTTGCCCTTTAACAGGGCATCGTCGTGGCTGGTTGGCGACGTCATGCGCACTGATGCGTATATACGCGCTGGCGGCGTCGCGCAGCCCAACATCCTCTATTGTGGAGACCACGCGCTTGCCCTTCGCCTTATGGAGCAAGGCAGCGCCGTTTACGTTAACAAACTTGTTGGTCTCCACAGGCGATGGGAGGCCATTGATGGCAAGATAGACGCAAAGCGAGCGCTGTCAGCCGTCGACGACACACTCGAGCTATTCAGGATAGTTGAAACAAGTGAAAAATTGCGCCCCTCATTGGAACAAATGAGACCGCAATTGGCACGTTCAAAGCGAAAGAAAGCTGTCCTTTTGTCACTGGTTTTGTTGCAGGCTGTGGCGATGGGCGAAATTGGTGCCAAAGAGCTGAAGGAACCAAGTGACAAGGTCTTGGAACTCGATCGGCCATTGCTGGCACGATTAATTTTGCAGGCCGCAAAAATTCCAGGCGTACCCTCGTTGGTCAAGCTCTTTCATAAGCCAGCAAAATCTGTATATCGCACCTTGATTGCACCAGGTATGAACCGCGTCAACGCTCGGACGGCAGACGGGTAATGGAGGCGGGAATATCGGCTCCTCGAGCGAACAGATCTGATCACATTCTTCCATGCCGATTAAGTCTAACACACATAACAGGCCGAGAAGGCTCTTGAAAACCGAGATAAGTAATTTCTTTTCTGCACACAGGTGAGGCCAGTGTAACATGATTATTTACTTGTCAATGCTGACCACAACATTTATCGTCTTCATTTCAGTGTTCAAAAATCAAAATCAGAAAATTTCTCTCTACTTTATATTTTTGTATCATACGATTTTTAGCATCGTCTTCCTCAGCCTTTTCACCGAAGCTGGCTCGGATTTTTCCTACTATTACGAACAAGCGACGCTGGATGAGAGTGCGCCTTTCGGCTTTGGCACCGCATTCATAATTTACTTCACCCGCATGGTCTCGCTCAACGGCACCCTTGGCATCTGGGAGGTCTCGCTGTTTTACAACCTCCTCGGCTCCATCGGCTTGGGCTACCTCTACGTCCACCTGAAGGAACTGACACACAGCCAAAAGGGCATCCGTGCCGCCTTTCCGGCAATTGTCGTCTTATTGCCCGGCCTGAGTTTCTGGACCTCTGCAATCGGCAAAGACTCGCTCAGCTTCTTCGCCATCAGCGCCATCATATTGAGCATCTCGGCGACGCGACGCCACTTGGCCATGTTCATCCTCGGAACAACACTGCTCTTCCTCGTACGCCCGCACGTCGGAACAGTCATGATTGCGGCAATATTCACGGCCGGATTGACCTCGCGCGCGATCCCCTTGCGCTACAAGGCCCTGATCCTGATCGGCGGTGCAGCAGCTGCATACTGGATCCTGCCACAGGCGCTGACCTATGTTGGTCTCCCGTCCAGTCTATCCTTTGCCGATCTCGCGCAATATATCGGCGAAAGGCAAGAGCAAAATCAGGGGCAAGGCTCCAGCTTCGACGTTTCCAGCCAACCGTTTCTGATTGCGATATTTTCATTCCTGTTCCGCCCGCTGTTCGACGTCGCAGGCGTCGCTGGTCTGATGGCGTCGCTGGAAAACCTTGTGCTTATCGCCATTGTTGTCACTTTGACCATCCCGGCTTTGCTGGGCATGTTCAAACAGCCCACATTTGAAGCGCGCGCAAATTTGATGTTTATCGTCTTCATGCTTGCAATGCTTGCGCCGGTCACGGCCAATTCCGGAATTGCGGTCAGGCAAAAAATGATGATCCTGCCGTCAATCTTTGTGCTCACAGCATTGGGAATGTCGCGCCGCCGTTCGAAAGATGCCCACATACAGCATCAGACGCAGGGCATCCCAAAAGTCGTATAACTGCAAGTTACAGCCGCAAGTCGCTCTCCTCCGTCCCCAACGCATACTTCAAATCATAAAGCACATGGTTTGCCTTGCCGAGCGCGCGTATTTTTGCAGCTCCCATGGCGCGGAATTCATTGTGTGCCACGGCAAGCACGATGCCATCATAGACGCCCCTGCCAGGCTCAGCCACCGGCGTCAGGCCATACTCATGTTGCGCATCCTCGCCATTCACCCAAGGGTCATGAACATCCACGCTGACACCAAATTCCGCCAGCTCGGCAATAACATCGACAACGCGCGTGTTGCGAAGATCCGGACAGTTTTCCTTGAACGCCAGACCCAACACCAGCACCCGCGCGCCATCGACCTGAATGCGGCGCTTCAGCATCGCTTTCACCATCTGGCTCGCCACATAAGCACCCATGCCGTCGTTCAGGCGCCTGCCGGCAAGAATGATTTCCGGATGATAGCCAATCGCCTCGGCCTTGTGGGTCAGATAATACGGATCAACCCCGATACAGTGACCGCCAACGAGCCCGGGTCGGAATGGCAGAAAGTTCCACTTGGTTCCAGCCGCCTTCAACACCGCTTCC
>JANPEK010000196.1:0-9038 GCA_031422915.1 Phyllobacteriaceae bacterium
CGTGCGGGGTGTGTGGCTTGTCACATACCTTAAATATAAGAGGCAGGACCACACACCCCGCTTCCCGTTCTTTGACAATGCCCGGCTCGCGCGCGGGGATAATGAATATTGCCAAAAATCGGCGGCGCGACGCGTGCTGGCGTCAGCGGCGTGTTTTGCACGCACAGCAAAGAGCCCCGCAACGAATACCCGCATCTCCAAGAACTGCCGCCGCCAGTGGTTCCATTTGAACGACCGACGCTCTAAAGTCGTACTGCTCTATGACAGTCCCGCCGCAATTGCGCGGAACATCTCAATCGTCTCTTCCTCGATCAGACTGCCGCCGGTGCCGTCATTGTCAAAATCCCGGTGCGCCGATGTCTTGACAATCACGGTCTTGGCCGGACGGTTGACGTAAATATACTGCCCGTAAATACCGAGGGCGAAGAACTCACCGTCCGCATTGCCCGGAACCCACCACTGATAGCCGTAGCCCAAGCGGTCCGTTGCCTGCGCCACTTTTGGAGCAGTGTTCTTGGTCGATTCCTGGATCCACTCCGCCGGAATGATCTGCTGTCCATTCAAGCGTCCGCCTTCAAGCATCATCAGCCCGAACCGCGCATAGTCACGTGTCCGCATATTGAGCCCGCCAAGAGCAAACGCCACGCCGTAGCCATCTGTCACATAATAGGCGTCATCCTCCACGCCAAGCTTCGACCACAGCGTCTCTTCCATCAACGCAGCCAAATCCTTGCCCGTCACCGCCCGCAGCACCATCGCCAGAATATGTGTGTCGATCGACGTGTACTGTCTCTGCACTCCCTGCTTACGCTCCCTTGCAGCAAGGCTGCGCGCAAAATCGTCCATCGAGCCGCCCAGCCCCAGCACCCGGCCCATCTTGTTGATGTCCGACCCGAACGCCTCATAGTTCTCGTCAAACTTCACACCAGACGCCATGTTGAGCACATTGCGGATGGTTACGCCCTCATAGACCGTGCCCTTCAGGCTCGTCACATAGACGTCGACTGCATCATCAAGGCTCTTGATCCTGCCGTCTACGACCGCCGTGCCAAACATGGCTGACAAAAATGACTTCGCCATCGACCATGAAATTCGCTTGTCCTCGGCCCTTGTTCCAAGCCGGTAGTCTTCATAGGCGATCTTTCCATCCTGGATGACCAGCAGAGACGTTGTTTTTGTCTGATCAAGCCAATCTGCCACGCGTTTCTGATTGCCGCCGAACTGGTAGGATTGCGCAAGCTCCCGCTTGTTTTCAATCAGAGGAACAGCTTCGCCGGAACGCTTCACCACTACCCATTTGAACAGATCCTTCATCGACCCGAAATTGGCGACAATTTTGTCTTCATCAAACAGCGTGTTGACGTGATAGAGCCGAACCAGATTTTCGCGATAATAGGCGGCCGCCACACCTCCCAAAACGACCACCACAAGAACGAGCTTCAGTATCCAGGAAACGATACGCCGCATTCAATCCCCCCAAGGATATGTCCCACTCAATGTTAGCCTGTTGCATTGAAAATACAAACTCGCCAATACAAATCAAACTTGAAACCGACAAACGAGAACGCCAGAGGATAAGTGATTGCGCTTTTTCACACCCGCCGAAACCGCAGCCGCACTCAATTATCCAGGGCTGATCGGTTCAATTGCCGATGTCTTCGCCTCCGGTGCAACCGCGCCGCAGCGCCATCACCACACAATCAAGAAGCCCGGTGAGCCAGATGACGTTCTCCTGCTGATGCCCGCATGGGCGTCCGGCTTCGGCGTTGGCGGGGTCAAGATCGTCAACGTCGTTCCCGGCAACGCCGCGCGCGGCCTGCCCGCGATCATGGCAAGCTATCTGGTCTTTGACGAATTGACAGGTGCGCACAAGGCAATCCTTGACGGTGCGACCTTGACCGCCATGCGCACTGCCGCCGTCGCAGCACTTGCTGCTGACAGGCTCGCCCGCAAGGACGCAAGCACCCTGCTCATCGTTGGTTCAGGCCGCGTCGCGGCGGAGCTGCCGAAGGCGTTCAAAACTGTCCGCCCCATCGATAAAGTGCTGGTATGGAGCAGAACCGAAAATTCGGCGTCAGCTCTTGCGGCCGCACTCAATGCCGATGGTTTCACCGCTGAAGCAGCCACGGATCTTGAATCTGCCATCCCGCGCGCCGATATCATCTCCTGCGCAACCTTGGCAACAGAGCCAATTATCAAGGGTGAATGGCTGCAACCCGGCCAGCATCTCGATCTCATTGGTTCCTATGCTCCCCATATGCGCGAAGCAGACGATGAATGCATTCGCCGCGCCAACGTCTGGATCGATACCGAGGCTGCGCTGCACGAAACCGGCGACCTCATCAAGCCACTCGAAAGCGGTGCCCTGACCAAAGCCGCGATTTGCGGCACGCTGTATGATTTGTGCAAACCAAACTTTGCGTTGAAACGCAAGGACACCGACATTACCCTCTTCAAAGGCGTCGGCCATGCGCTTGAGGACCTCGCTGCAGCGAAATTGGCTTTGTCATCGATCGCCTATTGATTTTGTCTCGCATTCCACCGAATAGGGTTCTGAAACGTTACAACGGGTGCATATGCAATCCCGTCTGTCCTCACCGGTATTTTTCATGCAATCTCACCTCGGCACTCCCCGCGCGGCGATCATGGCTGTATTCGCCGTGTTCGGTGCCATTTTCGGCACATTCGCCGGCTCGGTGCCGCAACTAATTGCGCACTACGACCTCAACAGCGCCAGTTATGGCCTCGGTGTCACCGTCATGTCGGCAACAACCGTTGTTGCGATGGGTTTTTCCGGCCGCATCGCACGTCATGTCTCGCACCGGCACTTGCTGCTTGCGCTGATGCCGGTGATCTGGGTGTTGCTGCTTTTGTTGTTTACTGCGACTTGGCTGCCGCTCTTTTTCGTCTTTGCAGCACTCCTCGGCGCTTTCTCAGGCATACTCGATGTCATCATGAACGCTGAAGGAGGCGCGATTGAAGTGGACATGAAAAGGCCCGTCTATACGGCTTTCCACGGCTCTGCATCACTCAGCATCGCTGTATTTGCCATCCTGTCGAGTGTCCTCTCAACAACATATGGAACCTGGGCGTCAGCGCTCGCCGCATCGTTGGCAGTCGCGGTTGCCATGATGATGGTCTTTGCCAACGTCCCATCCCGCGTTTTGCCTACACAAGCAGACAATATCAAAGCCGCAAAGCGCGGCCCCGCATTCACCCGCCCGCTCGTTCTGATCGGCGTCGCGGTCGGCCTCGTCTTCGTTGCCGAACTTGCTGCGCTTTTGTGGTCATCAAAACTTTTGGCTGAAACCGCACCGGATCTCGCCGCGCTTTCAGGTCTTGGCGCAGCCTTCTTTGGCCTGTGCAATGCTGTGGTCCGATTTCCAGGCGACAAACTGCGCGCCCGCTTCGGCGAGTTTCATATCATGCGCTTCATGCTCTGTGTTGCGATTCTCGGATTTGTCGGACTTGCAGCAACAGAAACCTTCGCCGCCAATGTCCTCTTCTTCGCCATGACAGGCATGGGTCTTTCCCTCATTGCGCCATGTCTGTTTGCAATGGCTGCACGCGAAACACCCTGGAACCGCGCGGCTGGCATCAGCGTTGCCATGCTCGTCGCCGGTCTTCCGCGTATGACCTCACCCACCCTGTTTGGAACTATTGCCGAGATTGCCTCCACTCGCTTCGCCTTCGGCATGTGCGCCATCGTGCTTGTCGGCTCATTCATGGCGGTCCATGCATTGGCCAAAGCCAAACATCAGTGAATTTGCCAACATCAAACGCGCGTCATCCGGACTGATCAGCGCCCTCGCCTCTGCTGAGTTGGCGTGCTAGACTGCGTAATCCCTGAAGGCTTGGCAACAATTGCCCGCGCTTTTTCAGGCAGGCATGTAGCCGGAGAAAAGACCATGGCAAAAGGCCAGATGCGCAGCAACAAGGAAACCCGTAAACCGAAGACCGACAAGGTCAAGACCGCCTCCGGGTCAGGCTCCGATCCGGTCAAGGGTCTGTCCAGCCCGCTCAAGCTGCCGACCAAAAAGTAGATCTTTTCAGGGTTCTTGCGGCAAGCAATATTCAGCAGTCTAGCCGACCGCTGAAGCAGCGTTTGCGCGCGGATAGCCTGCAACCAGCGCAATAGCGTCATCAAGTATCGCCTGCCCGGTCGCGGACAGGCGACCTTTTTCGGTGAGCACTGCAACACCACTGTCAAATGCGTGCAACGCTGAAAAAAGCCGGCTGGGGGCAACGCGTGCAAGTTCAGCAGCCAACATCCCGGAATTCATCTGCTGCATAAACGCGTGTGCCATCCGCGCCGATACAATTGTTGCATGATAGATGCCATCAACACTGCGCATCTCTTTGCGCAGCGGCGAATAGTGCCGCTCGTCCGGCGGATTGAGCACCAATGGCTCGTCCATCGCCATCGCAAAAAGCAGAAGATGGGTGCACTCGTGCGCAATGGTGGCAACCAGATTGAGCGCGTCCTGCTGCAATGCCGGATTGATGATCAATGCACCCCAAAGCTGGAAACATGAAACCGCACCAAGCGTGAACATCCGGTCCTCAGATTGCTCCACCGCCAGCGTCACGCTGATCAGCGCATGAAACTCACCATGAAGCTCAGGATGATACTTCGCCATCATATCGTCAGCGTCGACCATCAACATGCGGAACGTGTCGATGTCTTCGCTCGGGGCGGGAATGAGATCGAGCCGGTTGGCCTCTTCAATGTCAGCGAACCGGCAGATCAAAGCCGTTGCGCCCTCACCAAGCGCCGGGTCGTCGAGGTTGACGATTTCAAGTGCCGCCGGGGCAACAGGCTGGATTGCCAACAGGCTGTCAGCCTCTCGCCGCGCCACATCAAGCTCATTGGATTGAATTGCGGCAACCATCGCGTGGTAGCGGGCATGCACAATAGGCGACACTCCGTGCGCTGCTGCGAACTGCGTCATCCATGCCTTTACTTGTAGGGCATCAAGTCCAAGTGCCGGACCGGCAGCCTCGAAAACATAATCAAGGCTCGCGCACATCCGGCGATGGACCTCAGCACTCAGCCCGCGCGTCCGCGCCGCATTTGGCATCGCTCTATTGGCCATGATAGCCCGCTTGGCATGAAACGATCTTTGGGAATGCGCATGTAACGCCGCAACTCGCAGCGGACATCATATCCCACCAACACGACATGAACTTTTGTTCCGGGTAAACAGTCTGTCAGGCCACTCCGCCGGGCTTGCCTACAGCTGCGGCAAGACCTTTCGTCGACAAAAGCCTTGCAACGTCCAATTGAACAGTTGCCGCAGAATTGTCAGGCTTGCCGGCAGCCGCAGCTAAACCGCGCGTGGCAACAAGCTTGGAGGAATCAAGTTGAACTACAAAATGTTCTCCGCCGACAATTTCGGGCTTTATGCCGACCGCCGTCGCGAGGCCGCGCGTCGTCAAGAGCTTCGATCCATCCAATTCAATTGCCAAGCAGTCGCTTTCATCAATGGCCGGCTTGTTTCCGACCGCTGTGGCGAGACCCAGAGTCGTTACAAGCTTCGACGCATCCAATGCAATCGGACTGCGCTCGACTTCATCAATGGTCGGCTTTCCGCCGACAGCCGTACCGAGACCCCGCGTCGACATGAGCCGCGAGGCATCCAAATGAACTGCGGACAGCCCCATCGTCGGCTTCAGAGCAGCGACCGAAAGGTCGTGCGTCTTCAAAAGATATACTGGATCAAGAGAAACGGTAACAGCCGTAATGGCTTGGACTGAAGACATCACACACCCACTCTTCAAAACAAGGACTCGATCACGTGAAGTTACAGACACTTGCATTGCTTGTCGAGTCTGTGCTTGCTAGCGGCAATTGTCGAAAACGGAATAAATTGCATGCTGCGATTTGTCGTGACTCCCGGCCACGGCTACACCTACCGCCCCTTGTGCGCCGGTTTTCTCAAGGGTCAGCCAGTCAGAAACGAAATCTGGACCTACCCTCAGCTGTTTCAAGCACGAAGATTGCCGCCTGGCGCATGGGTATTCAGCGATCTAGAAAGACTGGCAAACTGGGAACTGGCGCTTGCGGGCGAAATCGCCGTAGCCCTGCGCACCGCCGGTCCACGCTTCCGTGTCTACAATGACCCGGCAGTTGCCGCATGCCGCTACGAATTGCTGCTGCGGTTGCATAGAGCAGGCATAAACCGTTTCCGCGCATGGCGCGCCGAAGACGGCATCCCCGAAGCGCGTTATCCTGTCTTTGTCCGGCAGGAATCCTCGCACCAGTTTCCGCTCACCAGATTGCTTGATGGCCCTGACCCGTTGCAAGCCGAAATTGACCGGCTTGCGCGCGAAGGAATTGCAAGGCGCGGCCTGTTGATCATTGAGTATGAAGCCGAAGAGCTGAAGTCCGGCATATTCCGCAAATACGCGGCCTACCGCTTCGGCGATCGCATCGTCGCCGACCACATGGTCCATGACATCGGCTGGGTAGCAAAACTTGGCCACAAGGACGCATGGTCCGATCAGAACCACCTTGACGAAGCTGAATATGTGCGCACAAACCCGCACGCCGAAATCCTGATGCGCGCTTTCGATCTCGCCAATATCGACTACGGCCGCGCCGATTACGGCGTCATCGGCGGCAAGGTCCAGATCTGGGAAATCAACACCAATCCAACCCTCCCCAGCGGCAATCTCAAAAAGTTGAACTCACCGCTAAGGATCGAGGCAACGCTGCTGAGCCTCAGGAACCGGACTGAAGCGCTGCGAGCGATGGCTCTGGAACCGCAAGGACGGTCAATGAAGCTGAGAACACCGGGGATTGCGAATTTCATGGGGCGGCAGAGTTGGCTTGGGCGGCATTTGATCAGGGAGTGAGTGCTGATGCACGAAATGCAAAAACGCTGCAATAACTTTAGCCTTGGCGGAGTTGATCTTGCTCGCCGCGGCAGAATAAGCTGCCCTGATGATAGCACTCGATCGATAGGTGCGCCGGCTTGCCCGCATGAGGGTCAATCCAATAACGCAAGAAATAGACCATGACAAAGCGCGTAAACAATATCACAAGATTCTGCACATGACTGCGCTTCCGGACGCCCGAAGAAGTGTTTAACAGGGATACGAACAAACGAGTGCCGCACTTCAATTTCGAGACAGCCGTGGCCTGACTTTCCCTCTGAGGACTACCGCTTAGAATGAAAATCGTATTTAGCAGAAAAGGTTTCGATAGCAGCGCTGGGCGAGCACCTTCTCCGATTATCAACGGTCGGCCGATCAGTTTGCCAATTCCCACTCAGCGCCGCTCCAACACAACATACGAAGACCTAGGTCTAGGACATATAGTGGAAGCCACCACAAAGAAACGTATCGCAGGCTCCAGTTTGTGCCACCATGACCCCATGTTCGAGAATACCCGTTGCGCTTTCGGACAAACAGCAGCTTCCCAAGCACACCTCGAGAACAATGGCGTCGGCGTTGGAGATGTGTTTCTATTCTTTGGGCTGTTCTCCGACTTAGATGGCAGGGATCGGCATCATAGATTGTTCGGGTTCATGTTTGTAGAGAACGTGATCAAGCTTGGATCACGACCGTCGGCAGATGATCAGCCCATTGGTTTTAGCCGACGCCATCCGCACACAATCGGAGATTGGAATGCCAACAATACCCTCTATATCGGGGAAGGCCAAGTCACTCACTCTGCTCACGATGACCTACGGCTTTCGCAGCGACCTGGCCCTGTAGGCCATTGGAAAGTGCCGAATTGGCTGTCTGAAACCGGGCTCACTTATCACAGACGCAAGGAAAGATGGGGGACGCCTGGAACGTTGAGCGTCGCCGCGCGTGGACAAGAATTCGTTTGCGACATAGGCAACCGAACGGATGCAGGGGTATGGCTCAACCACACTCTCACTACTCTTTGTGGCTATCAAATAAAAGTTGCAGATCATCATGGATAGTGCCCGCGTCGTAATCGTTATGCTCAGGCAGCCGTACGTCAACGACCCAAACGAGATGAGAACTGATCCGTTATGGGAGTTTGGAAGCTTTGGTTGCACTGGCTGTCATCGAACAAATCTAATGCACCCGAAAAAACTCACCGAACACAATGGCGCTTGCTTCGCTTTCGCGCAAAATGGACCGCTCGGCATCAAATTGGTCCATGTCACCTCACCAGTGCGTACGCGACAACACGGCACGTTTTGCGAGGTAGTATGGGAACCTGCCGAAATGCCCATCCGCTATGATGCGGCACCTACCCTCGTGAACAATTTAGGTGAATCAGATATGCCTGCGCTTTTGGCGATGATCAGAGACGTCCGGCGCAAAAGCCCTGTCGCCAAATTCGCAAGCAAATTCAGATCCAGAAGACAGACGCTCCCAAATCAGGTGGCGTCCGAGCTCATGAAAGTCTACGAAAATCATCGATTTGACCACGCAGCTATCTCCCAAAATTATGTTGACGCACTCCCGTATAATCCCCCAAAAATCGACAAGAACCGTGAGTCAACTTACCGGCGTCTATTAGGCTTTGCGTAAAGTATCTAGTTTGAAGGTCGGCTCCAAAACGCAGCGGGTTTGGTTCCAATCTGTAACATTCGGCGACGGGATACGCTGAGCGATTGGTCAGCAAGGCGTTGACAAGAGCGAAATGATTTCTCGATAGCGAACTGAGCCGAGGACGTTTTCCGCGTGGGTTCAAATAACAAAAAACCCGCCACAGCTTTCGCACTGGCGGGTTTCATTTTGGTTGCGGGGGCAGGATTTGAACCTGCGGCCTTCAGGTTATGAGCCTGACGAGCTACCGGGCTGCTCCACCCCGCGAAACTGTTTTCATACCGCTTTGGAAGGCAAAAGGCAGCGAACACCCGATTGAGAGTTTGCGGCCCAGCTGAGCCCAAAGGCGGGCCGTAGATTGTGATGAGAAGCTTACATGCAATTGGCAGACCTGGCAGCGACCTACTCTCCCGTGTCTTAAGACAAAGTACCATCAGCGCTGGGGCGTTTCACGGCCGAGTTCGGAATGGGATCGGGTGCAGCCACCCCGCAATAACCACCAG
>JANPEK010000197.1:0-4387 GCA_031422915.1 Phyllobacteriaceae bacterium
GCTTGGATTTTCCATCGCCGAGATCAACGAGATTGTGCAGATGTACAAAGAGCCGCCCGGCGAGGCGGGGCAACTCAGATTGATGATGAAGCGCGTCGAGGAAAAGCGTGCAAACCTGCGCCAGAAGCGCAAGGACATCGAAGAGACACTTGGCGAACTGGATGCCATTGACGAGTCCTGCATCGAGCGGCTTGCGGAGCTGGGTGTGAATACCTGAGGCATGATTGCGTCGGACCAGATGAGATAAAATCATGACAGACTCTGCACTGACCATCTCCCGCTTCATCGACGCCGCGCCAGCGAAGGTGTGGAAGGCGTGGAGCACTCCTGAATATTTGGCGACGTGGTGGATACCGGCGCCGATCGAATGCGAAGTGATCAAACTGGACCTGCGTCCCGGCGGCGGCTTCGTGACGCTCATGCGCGAGGGCAGCGGCGATTTCCAACCCCATGTCGAAGGCTGTTTTCTTGACGTGGTTCCCGGCAACCGGCTGGTTTTCACGACCGTGTTGACCGAAGGATGGCAGCCGTTCGAACCTTGGCTGGCACTGACTGCGATCATCACGTTTGAGACTGAAGGAAGCGGCACGCGATATGCTGCGCGTGTGCTGCACAAGAACGCCGCCGAGTCGCAAAAGCATGCAGACATGGGTTTTGACGAGGGGTGGGGACTGGCGATTGACCAACTTGCCGCATGCGTTGCGCAGATGCCCTGATTTGACGCGTTAGCGTATCACTCAAAACCAGCGCCGGACCTTGCGGGCGTATGCGCTCCAGTTCTTGCCAAACTTGGCTGACAGATGTGATTCCTCACGCTCGATCGCCAGTTTTTGCGTCACAAAGGCGGCGATGAATGCCAAGGGCAAGAACCAGATGATGCCTGCCATCAGGCCTGCGCCGATGGTCAGCATCGTATTTGCCAGATAAATCGGGTTGCGCGAGACGGCGAACGGGCCGGTTGAGACGAGATGCTCTGCGGCCTTGTTCGGCATGATCGTGGTCTTTTGCCGGTGCATCAGGCGCATTGCCGCGAAGTCAATTGCCAAGGCGATTGCGATGATCAGAAACCCGATGCCGAACAGGAAGTCGGATAGCGGTGGCGACGGCCATGGTGTCGGCAGCACATAGCCGAACAGCGCACCGGCGAGGATCGCCGTTGCGTAGATCACCGGCGGCCAGGGGAATGTGTTCGGGCGCTTGTCATATGGCGTCATGATGTTCCCCGCTATTCTCCCGCAGCACTTGCCGTGCATTGGCTGGTAGTGTCGAGGATTTGCGGGTCGCTTGCAACACCGCGCTTGCCATCGAGCAGCTCCGTGAAAATGCCCTTGGATACAAGCGTTTGCTGGACGCAGTTGCAGAAGTTTTGGCAAAACGGCTCTGCATTGGTGGCGATGCAGCTTTTGACGCAGGAGGGGATGAACGCAGCGGCGCGGTCGGGAGGAGCGATTTGCGACGTCAGGAACATCAGGCCAAACAACAACGGTTGATGGATCAGATAATAGACCAGCGAATGCCTGCCGAGGAAAGACAGCGTGCGGGCGGGCTGGCGTTGCGCGCTCATCAAGGACGCTAATCTTGGGACCAGGTTCCGGCGCAGGACATATTTCCCGAGCGCAAGTCCCAGCAGTATCGCGCCTGTCCAGGGAAACACCGGCACATAGTCGTTCGATGGCGGCAGCGTTTCGGCAAGGCCTGTCCACCAGAACAGCGGGCTTTCAAAGAAGTTGCTGCGGAAGATTGACGGGAGCGCGAGGAACGCGGCGGCGCTTACCAAAATTACCGGCACCGGAAGCCGTACGAACAGAATTGCGATAAGCGAACCCAAGGCAATCTGATGCAATATGCCGAAGAAGACGAAGCGATCCGGTGTTGCAAACCAGGTCGCAAGGCTGATGAGCGCCGCAGCTGCGCTGATCTGCAAGAGCCGCCGCAAGAACGCGTCACGGCGGATGCCATTGGCGTGCGCCAGCGCGATGCTGAACCCGGCGAGCATAAGAAACGTGAATGCGATGCCGTGCGCGTACCATTTCCAAGCGAACGTAGACGTCAAGCCGGGCTCGGCGTAACCGAAATACTCCAGATCCCATGAGAAGTGGAAGGTGGTCATGGCAAGCAGCGCCAGTCCGCGCACAACATCAAGCGCAGCGATGCGCGGCGCATGCGGTTTGTCTGTTGGGGTCAAATCACCTGTTCTCATGGTGCCGACCGCTAACATGCTTCACGCATGCCGATAAAGGCCGTATGCGTTGGGAATGATGTCCGGACCCTCAAACGATGCCCCGATCGACGCTGCGCCTGCGGGACTTCGACTTGCGGTTTCGGTGGCCGTATTTCAATCCGGTCGCTTTCTGCTTGTTCAACGCGCCAAAGATCCGGGCAGGGGCATGCATGCCTTTCCCGGCGGCAAGGTTGAAGTGGGCGAAACGCTGGAGGCGGCCGCCCGTCGCGAACTGCTGGAGGAGACCGGGCTTGTGGCAGGTGCATTGCGCGCGCTTCGTCAAGTTACGATCCATGGTGCGCAGGGCGGATTTTTGCTTCACGTCTTTCACGCTGACAGCGTGTCTGGCGTGATGCAGGCGGGGGACGACGCCTTGACGGCGGATTGGTATGCGCTGGCCGACATGGACGCCTTGGCGGTGCCACAATCGGTGCGTGATGTGGCGAGTGTGGTGGCGGAGAGTGGTTCGTGATTTTTGGCAGTTTGGCATCCTTGACGCGCTACGCGATCCCAGTGGCCCTTATTCTGGCGGTTGCGTCGCACGCACAAGCGCAGTCAGCAGCGCCTCCTGACCCGCCTTACGAGGTTAAGCTGATGCGCCTTGCGGAGGTTCTCGGGTCTGTACATTTCCTGCGTCGTCTCTGCGGCGATCAGTCAACGTCCTGGCGCGATTCGATGGGCGAGCTGATAGAAAACGAGGTGCCAACGCCCGAACGCAAGGCAAAACTCACGGCGAGTTTCAATCACGGCTACCGGTCGTATGACGGCGTTTATCTGCGCTGCACGGACGCTGCGACCACGGCATTGTCGTTATATATGCGCGAAGGCGAGGCGCTGACGCTTGATATATCAACGCGGTATGGAAACTGATGGCTTACCTGCCGTTGCCCATTTACGATGCATTAACTTTCTGCCAAACGAACAGGTGTGAAGTCTCGACTTTGTGCTACAAATTTAACGGGACATTAACGACGCTTGGATGGCGTTGAGGGTGAGTGACATGACAGCGACAGAGGCAGAGTTGCACGAGCGGATTCTGCAGGAAAAGCGGCTGGTTGCGCTTGAGGTGCAGACAGAGGCTTGGGCCGACGGCATTTCCGAGGGTGTTGAGCCGGAAATCATGGCAATGGCCGGCATGGAAACCATACTGGCGCATCTGGTGCGCGACTGCGGCGCGGAATCGGCCCGCTCTTTGCTGGTGGCGATGCAGCAGCAGCTGGAGGCCGGTATGTTTCGCAGCCAGGAATGGCTTAACTGACCATGGCAAGCCTCTGGTCCCGCAGCACTTTTGTTGTCTGGCTGCTCAGCGGGGCGTCTTGTGTTGCAGCTTTGCCGGCGTTGGCGTCCGTGCCGCGTGATGCCGGTGTGCAATTGGCGCTAAGCGAGATCAAGCGGGAAGAACTGCCTCCTCCCGGTGGCACGGTAACCACGCCGGGCGAGACGGCGAACCCCGGTGCGCAGGTTCCTGCGCCTGACCCGATCGGGCCTGTGATCAACCCGGAAGGCGAAGACCCTGAGCTGCCGGTTGAAAAGCCTGTGGACGGCACAGAGGGTGACCCGAATGACCCCGCCCGGCCCAATCTTGATCCGGAAGCGCCGCTGCCTGCCATAGAATATGATCTGACCAAGTTGCCGGAAGCTGTCATGGGCATGCATGGCAAGCTGATTGAAGCAGCGAAAAGTGGCGATATCGAAAGCCTGCGTGCGTTGATTGGCACTGGCGAGGACTCGACGCAATTCTCGCTCGGCGGCACGACGGAAGATCCGTTGAAATATCTGCTCAGCCTGTCAGGCGATGAGGGCGGACAGGAGATTCTGGCGATCTTGCTGGAAATTCTTGATGTCGGCTATGTCCACCTCGACATCGGCACGCCGCAGGAACTCTACGTCTGGCCCTATTTCTTCGCCATTCCGCTGGAGAAGCTCGACAACAAGCAGAAAGTCGAGCTGTTCAAGATCGTGACGTCCGGCGATGTCGAAGACATGAAATCGTTTGGCGCGTATATTTTCTATCGTGCCGGCATTTCACCGGATGGGCGCTGGCGGTTCTTTTTGGCGGGGGAGTAAGTGGCGGCCGGCAACATCGCGAAATTCAGATGTTCTGTTCAGGCAGACCCCGCCTCAGGCTTCGCTTATACGGCTAGGCGCTCTGGCTGCTTTGTGGCG
>JANPEK010000198.1:0-6767 GCA_031422915.1 Phyllobacteriaceae bacterium
AGGGAACGCCATTGGTCATCAGCAGGCCGCCGATGTTGGCAAAACCGAGGCCGAGCGTGCGGTATTCGTAGGACAGGCGGGCGATTTCCTTGGACGGGAACTGCGCCATGGCGACGGAGATTTCGAGCACGACGGTCCACAGGCGAACGGCATGTTCGTAAGCCTCGATGTTGAACGTGCCGTCTTTGCCACGGAACTGGATGAGGTTCAGCGAGGCCAAATTGCAGGCCGTATCATCAAGGAACATGTATTCCGAGCACGGGTTCGACGCGCGGATGGGACCAGCGGCGGGACATGTGTGCCAGTCGTTCATGGTGGTGTTGTAGTGGAGGCCGGGATCGGCTGACGCCCATGCGGCGTAGGAGATTTTCTCCCAGAGGTCGCGGGCTTTCAGCGTCTTCATCACCTTGCCGTCCTTGCGGGCGGTGAGGTTCCAGTCGCCGTCCTTTTCGACAGCGCGCAGGAAATCATCCTTCAGCGAGACCGAATTGTTGGAATTCTGGCCGGACACTGTGAGGTAGGCTTCCGAATCCCAGTCCGTATCGTACGAGTCGAACTTGAGGTCGGTGTAGCCCTGCTGCGCAAACTGGATGACGCGCTTGATATAATTTTCTGGCACGAGGGCCTTCTTGGCGGCCTTGATCTCGCGTTTTAGCGCCGGATTCTTGGCCGGATCGAAACAATCATTGCCGCCCGCCTCGCAGTTGACGCAGGCCTTCATGATCGCGGCCATGTGCTGCTTGACGATCTTGGAACCGGTGACGAGCGCGGCAACCTTCTGCTCTTCCTTCACCTTCCAGTCGATGTAGGCCTCGATATCAGGGTGATCGACGTCAACGACGACCATTTTGGCCGCACGGCGGGTGGTGCCGCCCGATTTGATGGCGCCGGCTGCGCGGTCGCCGATCTTGAGGAACGACATCAGGCCGGACGAACGCCCGCCGCCGGAGAGCTTTTCGCCCTCGCCGCGAAGGTGGCTGAAGTTGGAGCCGGTGCCGGAACCGTATTTGAACAGGCGCGCCTCGCGCACCCACAGGTCCATGATGCCGCCCTCGTTGACGAGGTCGTCCTGCACCGACTGGATGAAGCAGGCGTGCGGCTGCGGGTGCTCGTAGGAGGACTTCGACTTGGTCAGCTTGCCGGTTTCCGGATCGACATAATTATGGCCCGGCCCCGGACCATCGATGCCGTAGGCCCAGTGCAGACCCGTGTTGAACCATTGCGGCGAATTCGGCGCGACCATCTGTGCGGCGAGCATATAGGCAAGCTCATCGCGGAATGCGGCGGCATCAGTCTCGGATTTGAAATAGCCACCCTTCCAGCCCCAATAGGTCCACGTGCCGGACAGGCGGTCGAACACCTGACGGGCGTCCATTTCCGAACCGTAGCGCTCGGTTGCAGGCAACAGGACAAGCGCGCCTTCGTCCGCAACCGACCGCCACAGGAACGACGGCACGGAATTTTCCTCGACCTTTTTCAGACGAGCGGGGACACCGGCCTTGCGGAAATATTTCTGGGCCAGAATATCGGCAGCAACCTGGCTGAACTGCGCGGGAACCGCGATGTTTTCGAGCTTGAACACCACCGAACCGTCAGGATTGCGGATCTCGCTCGTTGCCTGACGAAACTCCAGGCTCGCATACGCAGACTGGCCCTCAGTGGTGAATTTCCGCTCGAATTGCATGTCTTTGGTCCCCAACGTTAATGTCTAGATTTAGTGTCCTGCGGGCAGCGCATCTAAGCACCGCCCGCCGGACACGGCCCGCCAAAACCGGCACACGCGCAACCGCGCCGTCCGGCTCCCCCGAATTCCACGTGCGATGCACAGGCTATCCACGGGACAGCCACCTGTACCATCGCACATTCAACCACGTTTTTGTGATTCTGCCCCTGAAGACTCATCACGTTATTTAGTGGCTAGTTTCGCCGCAAACACTAAATATAGTGTTAACAGATCGTTTCTACAATTTTTTCCGGCAAACTTCTCATCACAAATTGCACACAAATATCTCTCCCGAATGAGACCTCGCGAAAGGAAACCGGGAATGGCAGTGCATGCTGTGCTTGGAATTACCGGCCGGGCAAACGACACCCCGGCGACGCCACTACGCAACGTAGACCCCTTTAAAAGCGACTCGCAGCCTTCCGTCAAGGCTTGTGTTTCATTATACGACAAACAACAATATCTTGTGGGTAGGCATGTGGATAACGGGGAGAAGTTGCGGGCCTGTTGACAACAATCAGGCGACGAAAGGGAAGAGAGACAAGCCGCTAAGAAGCGCCGAAGAGAAACACAAAAGGCGGATCAAGCCCGCCTTCGAACGTCACAGCAGCTTTGTGTGCCTACTTATGGCTTGGCGGGTTTCTTGACAGGCTTTTTGACTGCACCGCCCGCAGCTTCAGCCGCTTTCAGCTCTTCCGCTGCAATTTGATCCGCGCTTTTCGGCGATGTATCGACCAGCGACAGCACCTTGCCGCTTGCATTCAGCGTGCAGCGGGCATCGCGCGAATCGACCTTGAGATACACTTCCGTGTTCTTGCCAGCGGGGTTGGATGACAGCGCAACCACACGGGCGGGATCCATAAAATATTTATCGCCAGCCGCCTCCTGGCACGGCACAGCCAGCGACGCGTCCACAGCGGGGCGCAGCGGAATGGCAGGGCCATTGCCGGTGGTGCTGCACGCACTCAGGCCGGTAATTGAAACAAACCCCACAAATGCAGAAACGGCTGAACGCATGACACCCTCATGGCTGCAAGAACATAAGCCACACATATCGGGCGCACAGTTTTTGTCGAGTGACTTTCACTTGTCGCAGCGCCGATACCGGCCAAGCTGTGGATAAAGGGCAACGCAATCACCGCGCTTTGGCCAACATCCAGTTGAGCACCAGCCGCCAGTCTGTCATGCGCACAGGCGTGCCGTGCGAGCCAGTGTTGAAGCGGTGCAGCATGACGCTGCCTTTGCCGCCAGCCTTGCGCAGCGTTGCCGCAAATTCTTCCATAGTGTCAATTGGCGATGTCACATCGTTTGTTCCGTGGCCGATGAACACAGGCATGCCGGCTTTGAAGGCAGCAGAACCGGCAAAACCGGTGTCAGAAAATGAACCGAGGAACATCATCCCGGCAAGTCGCGGTGCAAGTGCATCGCTTTTCGCCAACCTGTGGCACAGGAAGCCACCCATCGAGCCGCAGGCAATGATGATTTTGGCTTGTGGCGAGCGGGCGGAGAACGCTGCGATAATGGCCCCGACTTCTGCCGCACCTATGTCATCGAACGTTGAAAAATCCGGCGTCAGGTAAAGCCCGCCATTCCTGACCGCCAGATTGCGGACGCGGTTGAAATTGCCACCGAATGTGTAGTCGTTGGAGCCCTGCTTGCGGTTGCCACCCTGCCCGTGCAGATATATGACGATGAAACGGGCGTCATTCTGAACACCGGTGGCGATGGTGCGCAAGACACCGGCATCTGTCTCGATCGTCATGTCCATCTCGGCCTTGCGCGGTGCAAGCGAGACCCAAACGCGCTTCACCCGGCGCTCCGGAACCTCATCGCGGGCGTTTATGTCACGCAGCTCGTTGTAATCAATGGTGAGGTCTAGCGGATTGGACGTGTCGCCGACAAAGCCGGGATAAGCAAATTCCGCGTCCTTGAATGGTGCAAGTTCGAGCGCCGAAGCGGCCGGCGCTGCCAGATTGATGCAGGTCCAGAAAGAAAATGCGAAGGCAACGACTTTGATCATCAATCCGCAATGCCATTGCGGTAGAGATCACGCAAGCCGCTCTATTCGCAACGCACAGTCACGATCAACTGATAAAAGCCGCTTGGATAATTGGTTGTGCGGTCAGCGATATAGTGGATATCGAGATTGACCCGCGAGTTGTTGTTGAACGAATTGACGCGGAAGCCGGGCGAACCGTTCATTTCGGGGATGGCGACCGTAAAGCCGGACACCAGATTGACGGCAGAACCGGACATTCTGACTTGACGCGTAACCCCAGTATCAGCGCCTGCCGGACCGGCGGAGAAGAAAGGCAAGGTCGTTGCTGTCACATCATAGATGCCGCGTTGCAGGATCGTCACTCTGCCCGGCCGGCCTCCGGCAATCTTCGAGGAAAGCTGGCGCAAATTGGCGCTGACGCCCATGTCGCCTTGCTGATTGACCACGACAACACACGAACTCGTCGAGTTGATATTGCCCTGGAATATGACGTTGCCGGTGGCAGCATATGCTGAGACGGCGAGCGATGAAAGAGCAATTGTAAGGGCTACAGTTGTGGCAATGCCAAAACGTCGGGATCTTGCGACCTCAGTACAGCACTGGCTCATAATGGCGGTGCCCTGCCCAATTTCTCGCGCCTGCCCCATTACTCGCACCTCAAGGTGACGGCACCCTGATAATAGCCGCTCGGGAATGCCGAGCCGACTCTGGTCGCCGAAAGGTGGACTGTGACCCGGGTTGTTGACAAACCATTGCGCAAGCGCACCCGGCTGGTGCCGTTGCGTTCGGCAAATGTGCGTCCATTGGAGACGCTTTGTCCGGAAAAACGGGAAGCCAAAGTAACGCCGGTGCCGCCGCCCGCCGGAGAGCTTGTCAGCACCGGATTGGCGATGGCCGAAATTCGGTAATTCGTGGTTGAAACAATGTTGGCAACAGCCGCCTGACCGCCGGCAAGTCTCGACGAGAGCTGGCGGACATTGGCGGCAATTCCGAACCGGCCGTTGTTTACGACCAATATTGAGCAGGAGTTGTTGACAGAGACAGTGCTTGTGAATGTCACGTTGCCGGTAGCGGCAAAAGAAATCTGCGCGGCCAATGACAGTGCCACGAGTGCCAGCCCAGCGATCGTCTTCATCCGTCGCGGCGCGCGATCAAGGCTCGATGGCGCGTTTCGCATGAATTGCGTGTCTGGCATTGCCCTATTCGCACCTCAAAGTGACGGTGCCCTCATAGTAGCCGACAGGGTAAGGCGATCCTGTGCGCGTTGCGACAAGGTTGACTGTGACGCGTGTCCTCGACAGTCCGTTGCGCAGCGTGACAGGAACATTTCCGTTGCGTTCAGCAAATGTGGCACCATTCAGGATACTGACGCCCGAGTAAAGCGACTGAAGTGAAACGCTGGTGTTGCCACCCACGGGATAGGAAGTCAGCGTCGGAACGGCAATCGCCGAAATATTATAGGCATGATTGGATCGAATGTCGGCAACGGCAGCCAGCCCGCCGGCAAGCTTGGATGACAACTGCATTTTGTCAGCACTTATTCCGAAGGTTCCATCGTTCACGACGGTAATCGTGCATTGGTTGGAAGTGGTTATGGACCCGGAGAATACCACGTTGCCCGTAGCGGCGGCAGCGGAGAAAGAAAAACACACCAACCCTGCAAGACAACAAGCGAATGTCGCTGAAAAGCACAAATAGGCGCCGGGGAAAACTTCGCCCTCGCCTGCCTTTCCAACTGTTCGCAACCCTGTAAGGTTCATTTTCTTTTTCTTTTCATGTCCCGCTTATTCACATCGCAGGATCACCGTTGCCCTGTAGTTCCCGGCCTTGAAAGACCCTCTTATTTTCTTCGCCTCCAAATGCACCTCGACATTTGTCAGCCCGTTTTTCAGTTTCACGCGGCTGTCGCCAGGCGTCAGCGCAAAATCAGTCTTGCCTCTTCCGGTGAACTGCGTCGAAAACTCGACGTCGTCACTGCCTCCGGACGGGGCAATCGAAAAGCCGGTCGGCCGGTCCACCGAAAGGTAGTACGACCCGTTCGAGGTTGTCACATCGGCCAACCCGGGCAGTGCGGGATTGATCTGTGACGACAGTTTCGTTGATCCCACATTCTGCATCATCGACCCGTTCCGGGTGACAATGATCTGGCAAAACTGCTTGTTTGCAGCCTGTGCCTGAATCATGGGCTCAACGTTAAAATCCGCTTTCTGTGCACTTGCCGATGACGCTGCAAGCAGACAGCATGCTCCAAATGCACCAGCGGCGATCCAGATGCCGCGCACTTGTGTCATCCCGCGCCGTCGTTAAAGCCATCCGTCGACCAGCCTTCCTGATCCCAATTGGCATTTCCGACCTTCTTCTTGCCTGCCTTCTTCTTTTTGGCGGGTTCCACGACAGCCGGTTCTTCAACCGTCGCTTCAACAACCTGTGCTGCCTCCTTCTTTGAAGGCTTTTCCAGTCCAGCTTCTTCGGCGACCGGCTCTTCAACAAGCGACTGCTCATCAAGCGCGCTGGTTTCCGTACTGTCGATCTCGGCGTCCTGGGTGCGCCCGAGGCCCGCCTTGGCCAGTTCCAGTTCCAGTTTCAGTCGCTCGATCTCAAGCTCGTAGAGCGCCGAGCAGTTCAACCGTTTCGGCATTTTTCCGAGCGGTACCACCACCCGGCCGTAATAGGCATTGTCGTCACGCGAGCTCTGCTTGCCGATGACACCGACATCCAGATAGGCACCATTGCCGCCAACCGCCGACCGGCACGATGTGCCATCAGCCGCGCGCACTTCATCAGTGCCTGACGGAAGGGTCACGCCCGGCAGCGAAAATCCTGCGCTCTGTGCGGAATCCTGAGCCAGCGACGGCGTCAGGAATCCGAGAAATGCAACAGCCAGCGCCCCGAACGCTACTGCACCCTTGTGCCCAAGAACTTGCCGCATATCTGTGCCTTTATGTTACTCGTCTTCCCCGGAAACGGTATGGATTCCGCGCAAACACGTATTTTCCGCTTGGTCTGGCCGTCGAACGGGATCAAAACATTGACCGGTCGAGATGC
>JANPEK010000199.1:0-5986 GCA_031422915.1 Phyllobacteriaceae bacterium
CATCGTCATCAAGGATGCTGCCGGCAAGCTGTTGAAGCTTGTGCGTGGCGGTGATGCCCGCTTCCAGCTCTCGGTCGAGGCCATTTTGTCGGTCGAGCCAGGTGCAACCGTGAAGCCGGGCGACGTTATTGCGCGTATTCCAATGGAAAGCGCCAAGACCAAGGACATCACCGGCGGTCTGCCGCGTGTTGCCGAACTGTTCGAAGCGCGCCGCCCGAAAGACCATGCCATCATCGCAGAGATGGACGGCACGATCCGCTTTGGCCGCGACTACAAGAACAAGCGCCGCATCATCATCGAGCCGCATGACTCGACGTTCGAGCCTGTCGAATATCTCATCCCGAAGGGCAAGCCATTCCATCTTCAGGACGGCGACATCATCGAGAAGGGCGACTACATCCTCGACGGCAATCCTGCGCCGCACGACATTCTGGCGATCAAGGGCGTGGAGGCCTTGGCCTCGTATCTCGTCAATGAAATCCAGGAAGTCTATCGCTTGCAGGGCGTCGTCATCAACGACAAGCACATCGAAGTGATCGTGCGCCAGATGCTGCAGAAGGTGGAAATCACCGATAGCGGCGAGTCGACCTACATTGCGGGCGATCATGTTGACCGGATCGAGCTCGATGAGGTCAATGTCCGGCTTGAAGAGGATGGCAAGAAGCCGGCTTCCGGCACCCCGGTGCTGCTTGGCATCACCAAGGCGTCGCTGCAGACGCCGTCGTTCATCTCTGCCGCGAGCTTCCAGGAAACAACCCGCGTGCTTACGGAAGCATCGGTGGCAGGCAAGATCGACACGCTGCAGGGCCTGAAGGAAAATGTCATCGTCGGCCGTCTCATCCCGGCAGGCACAGGCGGCACGATGAACCAGATCCGCCGCATCGCCACAGGCCGCGACGATCTGATCCTCGACGAGCGCCGCAAGACCACTGGAGCAGCAATCGCCACGCCGATGCTTGAGGGCATGGTCCAGCCGGCGGAGTAACCGGTACGACATCTGATCCTGGGCCGCGCGGGAAACTGTGCGGCCTTTTTGATTCTCAATGGAATCAGGGGTTTGCCCGGCGAGGGGTACGACGGCAATGCTGAATGTCTTTCAGGAACACCCGCTACCAAAGCGCATTCGGTCTCCGACTGTGACCACAGACTGATTTGGTCGCCTCTTGGCTGCTGCGTGGGCACGCTCCAAATTGCACTGTTCAATACGCTCATTTCAGAAGTCTTGAAACGGGAACCAAATCCACATATACTTTAACGCGAGTAGCGAAGAGGCCGAAAGATGTTTGATTTTCTGTCGCATTTGGTAGGAATTCGGGCCGAGGATGGCACGCATGGATTAGCCGGTCTGAATCTCCGGATGACCGAGTTCGCATACACAAGGCCGAAGGAAGCGTTTGCCGTTATTGTGGCGCTTGTCTTGGTTATTGGCGGTTTGATCTATCTTATCGCAACCAATTAGATGAAGCGGCTTTCAGCGTGGTTCCCGCTGCTCGTCCTTGGGCTTTCGCTTGTCATTGTCCTTTTGATCATTTGGTACCTTGGCTATTTTGCCTGGCTGAAGGACGATGACGCGACAAATCTGCTGGACGGCATCTATAAGACGCTCTTGATTTTGGCAGTCGTCTCGGCCGCAGCGTTGGCTTATTTTCGATTCTTTTCTTATGGCTTTGTGTTTTACCTTGCGGACACTGAAGTGAGCGTTGACGTCATGTCGCTTTCTAACGAAAGCAATCTGCACTTTATTACGCTGAAAGTAGAAAATCGCGGAACATTTCGGTTGCGAATTGAGGCAATCACTTGGGAGGTTACTGATTTTCCAGAAGCGTTAGCGCACGGATACAAGCGAAGTGCCGAACCTGCGGGCGGAAAAGCAGCTGGGAAGATTCACCAGGTAATTGACAGGGGAGAGACGATATCTCTGCTGCTGGCATGCCGGGACGTCAGTTCAAAGACCGTGGCGGGTAGCGCCTATCACGTTGCAATGAAGGCGTCAGGCCGCACTTGGTATTCGAGTTGCGCTGTCTCAAACAGACTGCCCAGCTAATAACAGAAGATACGAGACACGCTCCGAATCTCTTGAGCCGAGTTCGGTTATCTCATTGTTTGTGTACCAGTTGATCGAATCGTGGTGCCCTTCAGAAAGAATCGTATTGCCATGTGGGCAAACCGCCACGTGATCTCCGGTATTCTGTCGATATCGAACCCTTGGGGCACCAGTCGGCCCAAACCGCCTTGCAAAATGCGCATCCGGCCCAATCAGCCCGAGAAAACAGCGGTTTCGGGGTTGACGGGGCGGGGTGGCTTCTGTATTCCCCGCACCAGTCAGAGCCTATGTGAGGTTGGGTTTTTCGGAACGACACGTTCTGGAGTTCACCTCAAACAAGGTTCGATCCACGGGAATGCCATTGCTGGGTCATGAAACGCGCGAGCGTTTCCTCTGCGTATTTCGGGCACGCCGCTCTATGGAGCGGGTCGGTGGCCCGATTTCGTGCATGGAATACCGGCAATGCCTGTGGAGCCAGGAATTCGCCTTTCGGGGCCCGAACGAGAGACAAGAGGAAGGTTTAATGCCTACCGTAAACCAACTTATCCGCAAGCCGCGCACTGCGCCGGTCAAGCGCAACAAGGTTCCGGCGATGCAGCAGTGCCCGCAAAAGCGTGGCGTTTGCACTCGCGTCTACACGACGACCCCGAAGAAGCCGAACTCGGCTCTCCGCAAGGTTGCCAAGGTGCGCCTCACCAACGGTTTTGAGGTCATCGGCTACATTCCGGGTGAAGGCCACAACCTTCAGGAACATTCTGTCGTCATGATTCGTGGCGGCCGTGTCAAGGATTTGCCGGGTGTGCGTTATCACATCATCCGCGGCGTCCTCGATACACAGGGTGTCAAAAACCGCAAGCAGCGCCGTTCCAAGTACGGCGCGAAGCGTCCGAAGTAAGAGGTCGAGATATGTCCCGTCGCCATCGTGCAGAAAAGCGTGAGATCAATCCGGACCCGAAGTTCGGCGATTTGGTCATCACGAAATTCATGAACGCCATCATGTATGATGGGAAGAAGTCCGTTGCCGAAACAATCGTTTACGGCGCTCTGGACTCGGTTCAGTCGAAGTCGAAGCAGGAGCCGGTTGGTTTGTTCCACACGGCGCTTGGCAATGTCGCTCCGCATGTTGAAGTCCGCTCACGCCGTGTCGGCGGTGCGACCTATCAGGTGCCGGTCGATGTCCGTCCGGAACGCCGTCAGGCGCTCGCCATCCGTTGGCTGATCAATGCCGCCCGCGGTCGCAACGAAACCACCATGGTTGACCGTCTGTCGGGCGAATTGCTCGATGCGGCGAACAATCGCGGTTCCGCAGTCAAGAAGCGCGAAGATACGCACCGGATGGCCGACGCCAACCGCGCCTTCGCGCATTATCGCTGGTAACTCCGAAGAAAGATTTAGGGGCAACCTCCCATGGCTCGCGAATACAAAATCGAAGACTACCGAAATTTCGGCATCATGGCGCACATTGACGCCGGCAAAACCACGACCACCGAGCGCATTCTTTATTACACCGGCAAGTCGCACAAAATCGGCGAAGTGCATGACGGCGCTGCGACGATGGACTGGATGGAGCAAGAGCAGGAACGCGGCATCACCATTACCTCTGCTGCGACTACGACATTCTGGAAGGCCCGCGACGGCCGCCTGCGTCGTTTCAACATCATCGACACCCCGGGCCACGTTGATTTCACGATTGAAGTCGAGCGCTCGTTGCGCGTTCTTGATGGCGCGGTTGCGCTGCTCGATGCTAACGCCGGTGTTGAGCCGCAGACCGAAACGGTCTGGCGTCAGGCCGACAAGTACAACGTCCCGCGCATGGTGTTCGTCAACAAGATGGACAAGATCGGCGCTGACTTTTACCGCTGCGTGGAAATGATCAAGTCGCGTCTTGGTGCTCGCGCTGCCGTTATGCAGCTGCCGATTGGCGCTGAAAGCGCCTTCAAGGGCATTGTCGATCTGATTGAGATGAACGCTCTCGTCTGGCGCGACGAGTCGCTTGGCGCGCAGTGGGATGTCGTCGAGATTCCCGACGATCTCAAGGAAAAGGCCGTCCAGTATCGCGACCAGCTGATCGAAGTTGCCGTCGATATGGATGAAGGCGCGATGGAAGCTTATTTGGAAGGTGTTATGCCGGACAATGAGCAGCTGCGCGCGCTGATCCGCAAGGGCACGATCACCAGCCAGTTCTATCCGGTTTTCTGTGGTTCGGCATTCAAGAACAAGGGCGTTCAGCCTTTGCTTGATGGTGTTGTCGAATATCTGCCGTCACCGGTTGATATTCCGTCGATCAAGGGCATTGATCCTAAGACCGATGCTGAAGTTACCCGGTCTGCGTCTGACGATCAGCCGCTCTCGCTGCTCGCATTCAAGATCATGAACGATCCGTTCGTCGGCTCGCTCACCTTCTGCCGCATCTATTCGGGCAAGCTCACCAAGGGCATGGGCCTTGATAACACGGTCAAGGAAAAGAAAGAGCGCATCGGTCGCATGCTGCAAATGCATGCCAACGACCGCGTTGATATCGAGGAAGCGTTTGCAGGCGACATTGTTGCTCTGGCAGGTCTCAAGGACACCACCACAGGTGATACGCTCTGCGATCCGATGAAGCCGGTCATTCTGGAACGGATGATTTTCCCTGAGCCGGTCATTCAGATTGCCATTGAGCCGAAGACCAAGGCCGACCAGGAAAAGATGGGCATTGCGCTACATCGTCTGGCTGCCGAAGACCCGTCATTCCGCGTCAAGTCGGATGAAGAGTCTGGTCAGACCATCATTGCCGGCATGGGCGAATTGCATCTCGACATCATCGTTGACCGCATGCGCCGCGAGTTCAAGGTCGAGGCCAATGTCGGCGCGCCGCAGGTTGCTTACCGCGAGACCATCACGCGCGCTGCCGAGCATGATTACACCCACAAGAAGCAGTCCGGCGGTTCGGGCCAGTTCGCCCGCATCAAGGTCCGTTTCGAGCCGAACACCGAGAGCGAAGACTTCAAGTTCTCGTCAGAAATCGTCGGCGGCTCAGTTCCGAAGGAATATGTGCCGGGCGTTCAGAAGGGCATCGACAGTGTCATGGGGTCCGGTCCGTTCGCGGGCTTCCCGATGATCGGTGTCAAGGCCACGCTGATCGATGGCGCCTACCATGACGTTGACTCCTCGGTTCTGGCGTTCGAAATTGCTGGCCGCGCCTGCTTCCGTGAAGCTGCCGCCAAACTTGGCGTGCAGTTGCTCGAGCCGATCATGAAGGTCGAAGTCGTGACACCGGAAGATTATGTCGGTTCGGTTATCGGCGATCTGAATGGCCGTCGTGGCCAGATACAGGGGCAGGAGTCCCGTGGGGTTGCGGTCGTCATCAACTCGATGGTGCCGCTGGCCAACATGTTCAAGTATGTCGACAATCTGCGCTCAATGTCACAGGGCCGCGCCCAGTACACGATGCAGTTTGATCATTACGAGCCTGTGCCGACGGCAGTCGCGCAGGAAATCCAGAAGAAATTCGCCTGATTTCAGGCATAGAGAGAACGGAGAGGTCACATGGCCAAGAGCAAGTTTGAACGCAATAAGCCGCATGTGAACATTGGCACGATTGGTCATGTTGACCATGGCAAGACGTCGTTGACGGCTGCGATCACCAAGTTTTTCGGCGAATACAAGCCGTATGACCAGATTGACGCTGCGCCGGAAGAAAAGGCGCGCGGCATCACGATTTCGACCGCGCATGTCGAGTATGAGACCGTTGCCCGCCATTATGCCCATGTCGATTGCCCGGGCCATGCCGATTATGTCAAGAACATGATCACCGGCGCTGCGCAGATGGACGGCGGCATTCTGGTGGTTTCGGCTGCCGACGGCCCGATGCCGCAGACCCGCGAGCATATTCTTCTGGCCCGCCAGGTCGGCGTTCCGGCGCTGGTTGTCTACATGAACAAGGTTGACCTTGTTGACGAC
>JANPEK010000200.1:0-1875 GCA_031422915.1 Phyllobacteriaceae bacterium
GACACCGCGTTGATTCTGGCGCGGGTGTTCGGCAACAGCGCCGACTTCTGGCTCAACCTCCAGCGTCGCATCGACATCTGGAATGCCCTGAATGCGCCGGAGCGAAGGGCCCGCATTGACCGTGCCCGTCCGATTGACCAAGCTGCGTAGGTGCGACGCCCTGTTCGAGGAGGCATTGATGTCTGAAACAGCTACACCTCATCCAAACTGGAAGATCATCCTCGCGGCCCTTCTGGATTTTCTCACGATGTTTGCTATCGGCGGCTTTGTGATCGGCAAGCTGTCAGGTCAATCGACAGAGCATGGATTCAGCCTGTCAGGCATTCCGGCGCTGGTCCTGACGGCGTTGATTGTCGCCTATTTTATCATCGGCAACCGGTATTTCGGCGGAACGCTTTGGAAGCACATCCTTGGGACAGCCAAGCTCAAGATGTAAACCCTCTCCCTGGCCTGTCTCGTGCGCGGAAAACGCGCGTCGGTCCACATTTCGGTACCGGCACTGGACATGAACAAGCCCATACTTTAGCGAACACATCCAAATCATCCCCACATAAAGTGAATTCCATGGCCCTCGTTGATACCCGCATTCCTGATCCCAAACGCTTCATCGCCGGTGCCACCGGTGATTTCGAGATCGTCATCGGTCTGGAAGTGCATGCGCAGGTGCTCTCGCATTCCAAGCTGTTTTCAGGCTCGTCGACCGATTTCGGCGGCGCGCCCAATGATCATGTCTCGCTGGTGGATGCCGCGATGCCGGGCATGTTGCCGGTCATCAACGAGGAATGCGTCCGCCAAGCGGTTCGCACCGGGCTTGGCCTCAAGGCGCAGATCAACACCAAATCGGTGTTCGACCGGAAGAACTATTTCTACCCCGACCTGCCGCACGGCTACCAGATTTCGCAGTTCAAGCAGCCCATCGTCGGCGAAGGCAAGGTGCTGATTGCTGTCGGCCCGGACAACAAGGGGCAATACGAGGAAGTCGAGATCGGCATTGAGCGGCTGCACTTGGAGCAGGATGCCGGCAAATCGATGCACGACCAGCATCCGACCCTCTCCTACGTCGATCTCAACCGCTCCGGCGTGGCGCTGATGGAAATTGTCTCCAAGCCGGACCTGCGCTCGGCGGACGAGGCGAAGGCGTATCTGACCAAGCTGCGCACCATCGTGCGTTATCTTGGCACCTGCGATGGCAACATGGACGAAGGCTCGATGCGCGCCGACGTCAACGTCTCTGTGCGCAAGCCGGGCGGCGAATTCGGCACGCGCTGCGAGATCAAGAACGTAAACTCGATCCGCTTTGTCGGCCAAGCCATCGAAACCGAAGCCCGCCGCCAGATCGACATCATCGAAGCGGGCGGCAGCATCGATCAGGAAACCCGGCTTTACGATCCGGCCAAGGGCGAGACCCGCGCGATGCGCTCGAAAGAAGAGGCGCATGACTACCGCTATTTCCCGGACCCGGACCTTTTGCCGCTCGAATTTGACGATGCGTTTGTTGCAGCGCTTGCGGCGGATTTGCCGGAACTGCCGGACGACAAGCGTCTCCGGCTGATCGCTGAGCAGGGCCTGTCTGCCTACGATGCCTCAGTGCTCACCAGCGAGAAGCCCATCGCCGACTATTACGAAGCCGTCGCCAAGGGCCGCGACGGCAAGCTGGCTGCCAACTGGGTCATCAACGATCTGCTCGGCGGCCTCAACAAGGCCGGCAAATCGATAGAAGCCTCGCCGATGTCTCCAGTTCAACTTGGCGGCATCATCGATCTCATCAAGGAAGGCATCATTTCCGGCAAGATCGCCAAGGACCTGTTCGAGATCGTCTTCACCGAAGGCGGAGATCCGCGCGCAATTGTCGAAACCCGCGGCATGAAACAGGTC